>CAMBYJ010000036.1 GCA_945872015.1 Chitinophaga pinensis
GCAGAGATGGATGCGTTGCACATGATTGCTCAAAAGGCAGACGGTGCTCTTCGTGATTCACTCTCAATCTTCGATCAGATTGTCAGTTTTGCAGGTAACAAATTAACTTACAAAGATGTAATTGATAATCTGAATATTCTTGATTACGATTATTACTTCAGAGTTACGGATCATATTCTGGGAGGAAATATCCCAGGTTCACTTTTACTATTCAATGAAATTTTATCCAGCGGATTTGATGGACATACATTCATCAACGGATTAGCAGCTCATTTTCGTGATTTGTTAGTTTGTCAGGATGCATCTACCATTCAATTACTGGAAGTAAGTAATAGCACAAAAGCAAGGTATAGCGAGCAATCGAAAAAGACTCCTGTCCTTTTACTTTTGAGTTTACTTGATATCTGCAATCGTTGTGATTTAGATTATAAAGCATCCAAGAATCAACGACTCCATGTGGAGTTAGCCTTAATCAGGATGTGTTCCGCCGGTAATTCTTTATCAGGCGAAAAAAAAAATCCTGAATTAATTACTTCGGTTCCTTCAGTTAGCGAGGTACAAGCTGCTCCTTCGGGACCAGTTCTTGCAGCGCCGGCCGTTGTAGCTTCTCCTGTTGTTAATCCTACTCCCGTTGCATCAGATCCTGTCGCAGCAACACCTTCACCAGCTCCTGTTGTAACTACAACAACCCCTTCTCCTGCTCCTGTTAAAGAAATTCTTCCAGTTGTGGAAGCTAAATCCGAAGGAGAAAAAGTAGCGCCTAAGTTGGTAAAAGGAATTGGTGGTATGAAAGGATTTTCGCTTTCGGCTATTGGTAAACCTAAGCAAGAAGAAGTGGTTGATACTGCTGCTGAAAATGTAGTAGAAAATAAACAGAATGCTAAAGTGGATGAAGCAGAAATGCAGAAACATTGGTTGGCATTTGCAGAGCGTTTTAATAAGTCGGGTGGACATCAGATTTATACAACATTAATGATGAACAAGCCGACTATGCTCAATGATCAAGAAATTGAATTAGTCATACATAACAAAGCACAGGAAGTTGTACTTCAAGACGAGAAATCAATTATTCTGGAATACCTGCGTGAACAGTTGAAAAACGATCATTTAAATCTTCAGACGCGCATTGTCGATTTAAGTGGAGCGAAAGAATTAATTACGAGTCCGAAGGATAAATACAGAGTTATGATGCAAACGAATCCTGATATTGATGAATTAAGAATCAGACTTGGGCTAGAAATCGATTATTAAGAACGAATAAATTATAAATTTGCAAACTGAAAAAAATAACATCAAATAAATTAAAAATTAGAAATGGAAGGCGGAAAAATCTCAATTCAAAATGGAAAGTTAGTAGTACCAGATCAACCTATCATCCCTTTTATCGAAGGTGATGGAACAGGTCCAGATATCTGGGCAGCATCAGTACGTGTAATGGATGCAGCTGTAGAAAAGGCTTATGGCGGAAAGAAAAAAATTGTCTGGAAAGAAGTTTTAGCAGGAGAAAAAGCATTTAATCAAACAGGCAGCTGGTTGCCAGATGAAACATTAGATGCGTTTAAAGAATATTTAGTTGGTATCAAAGGACCATTAACTACTCCAGTGGGTGGTGGTATCCGTTCGTTGAATGTGGCTTTACGTCAGATTCTCGATTTATATGTTTGTCTTCGTCCTGTACGTTGGTTTGAAGGCACTCCTTCTCCAGTGAAAAATCCGGGTGCTGTTGACATGACAATTTTCCGTGAGAATACAGAAGATATTTATGCAGGGATTGAATTTGCAGCTGGTACTCCAGAGAATGCAAAAGTAATGGAGTTCATTGCAAAAGAATTCCCGAAAGAATTTAATAAAATTCGTTTTGGTACAACAGAGAAAGCAGAAGCTTATTTGAAAACTGCAGGTGCTGATACTAGTGCTGAATCAGTAGCAGTAAACGTAGGAATTGGTATTAAGGCTGTGAGTAAAGTTGGTACTGAGCGATTAGTGGCTGCTGCAATTGAGTTTGCAATTCTTCATGGAAGAAAATCGGTAACAATCGTTCATAAAGGAAATATTATGAAGTATACGGAAGGTGGTTTCCGCGATTGGGGTTATGCCTTAGCCGATAGTAAGTATGCTGATAAGTGTTATACATGGATGCAGTGGGAACAAACGAAGAAAGAGAAAGGTGAAGCAGCTGCGAATGATGAACAAAAAGCAGCGTTAGCATCAGGAAAAATTTTAGTGAAAGATGCTATTGCAGATATCGCTTTACAACAAGTATTAACGCGTCCTGAAGATTTTGATGTGATTGCAACATTAAATCTGAATGGTGATTATTTATCAGATGCATTGGCTGCTCAAGTTGGTGGAATTGGTATCGCTCCAGGTGCGAATATCAACTACGTAACAGGACATGCAATATTTGAAGCAACTCATGGTACAGCTCCTAAGTATGCTAATCAGGATAAAGTAAATCCAGGATCAGTGATTTTATCAGGCGCGATGATGATGGAACATTTAGGATGGCATGAAGCTGCTCAGTTAATGTACAGCGGAATTGAAAAGAGCATCGCAGCAAAGCGTGTTACTTACGATTTTCACCGTTTGATGGAAGGAGCTACAATGTTGAAGTGCTCTGAATTCGGCGACGAGATTATCAAAAATATGTAATTGTAAACGTTAAATTAGTTAACAGTAACAATGGCTATTCTGGCAAGCATTATTAAAAAAGGAATCGAACTGCGACATAAAATTCGTCGTTCAGAAAAGACTCCTTTATTCTACCAGAAAAAAGAATTAAAAAAACTATTGCGTAAATCGGAGTTTACCATGTTCGGACAGAACTATAACTTCACCAATATGGTAAACTCTCGCAATTTTGTCAATAAATTTAGAGCTACTGTTCCTGTTCACGATTATAATTCCATCTATGCACAATGGTGGAATAAAGCATTGCATCATCAGGAAAATGTATGCTGGCCAGGACAAGTAAAGTACTTTGCGTTAAGCAGTGGTACAAGTGAAAGTTCGAGCAAGCATATTCCCGTTACACGTGAGATGGTGAAAGCAATTCAGCGTACAAGTATTCGTCAGATTATTTCATTAGGCGGATATCAAGGATTGCCAGATGATATTTTTTCGAAAGGGATTTTGATGCTTGGAGGTAGTACTCACTTGAATCAAAAGGGCTCTTACTTCGAAGGTGATTTAAGTGGAATTACAGCGAGTAAAATTCCATTCTGGTTTCAGCATTTTTATAAGCCAGGAAAAAAGATTGCTCAGGAAACGGATTGGTCAGCTAAGCTGGAAGAAATTGTAGAGACTGCTCCTCAATGGGACATTGGAATTTTAGTAGGTGTACCTGCATGGTGTCAGTTGTTACTCGAGAAAATTATTGAGCGTTATCAATTAAAAAATATTCACGAGCTGTGGCCTAATTTAACCATCTATGTTCATGGTGGTGTATCATTCGAGCCGTATCGTAAAAGTTTTGATTCGTTAGTCGCTAAACCGTTAACGTGTATTGAGACTTATTTGGCTTCTGAAGGGTTTATTGCCTATCAGGATGAGCAAGATAACCGTTCGATGAAATTGGTGACTAACAACGGATTGTTTTTCGAATTTGTTCCTTTTAATGAGGAGAATTTTAATGGTGATGGTGAGTTGGTAAGAAAGCCTAAAACCTTATTGATTGATGAAGTGAAAGTGGATGAAGAATATGCACTTCTACTTTCTACTTGCGCAGGTGCATGGCGTTATTTAATTGGCGATGTTGTTAAATTTACCAATGTAGAAAAGGCCGAAATTATTATATCAGGTCGTACAAAGCATTACCTGAGTTTATGTGGCGAGCATTTGTCGGTTGACAATATGAACAAAGCAATTGAGATGGTATCTGACGAATTAGATATTCGCATCAATGAGTTTACTGTTGCAGGAGTAAAGCATGGAAGTATGTTTGCTCATAAATGGTTCATTGGTACCGATGATCATGTTTCTGATGTTGAGTTGAAGTTTTTAATTGATTCGAAATTAAAAATGTTGAACGATGATTACCGAGTAGAAAGAACATCTGCTCTAAAAGATATTAGTATTGAAATATTACCTCATCAAGTGTTTTTAAGCTGGATGGAAAGCAAAGGTAAGATTGGTAATCAGAATAAATTCCCTCGTGTAATGAAAAATCATCAGCTCGAAGAATGGGAACAATTTGTTGCTGCACAAACGAAAAGTAGTAAATAAAAATACCATGAAAGTTGCAGGATTTACTTTTATTCGTAATGCTGTTCGTTACGATTATCCTGTAGTTGAATCCATCACTTCCCTCCTGCCCCTCGTTGACGAATTAGTGGTTTGTGTAGGAGATTCCGATGATGATACGCCAGAGTTAATAGAAAATATTAGCTCTCCAAAAATTAAAATCATTCATTCTGTTTGGGACGATTCGCTTCGCGAAGGAGGAAAAATATTGGCTATTGAAACGAATAAAGCCTTAGCTGCTATTGCACACGATGCAGATTGGTGTTTTTATTTGCAAGGCGATGAAGTGCTTCATGAAGATGATGCTGAAGCTATTCGCAATGCAATGAGTCGCTATAAAGAAGATTTGAAGGTAGAAGGTCTCTTGTTTAATTACCGACATTTTTACGGTAGCTATAATTATATTGGTGATTCTCGTAAGTGGTACCGACATGAAATTCGGATAGTAAGAAATAATATTGGTGTGTACTCTTATAAAGATGCACAGGGGTTCCGTATTGATAACCGTAAGTTAAATGTGAAGTCAATTGATGCTTATATATATCATTATGGCTGGGTAAAAAATCCGCATCAGCAAACTGAAAAGCAAAAGAATTTTCATAAGCTATGGCACAGCGACGAAACGGTAAAAAACATGGTTCAGGCCGATGAATTCGATTATAACTCTATTGACTCTTTAGCGGATTTTAAAGGGAATCAACCTCTTGTTATGAAAAATCGAATTGCAAAAGTGGATTGGGACTTTCAGTTTGATGTTTCCAAAGTAAAGCTGAAATTTAAATATCGGATTTTGAATTGGCTTGAAAGAATTACAGGTCATCGTTTTTTTGAATATAAGAACTATCGTAAAATTTAATAGCTATTCTATGAAATATTATAGATTATTTATGTTGTTATTAATTTTGATGACAGGCTCCTTATTATCCTGCTCTTCGAATTCGAATAACAAACAAACTTCTGAGCAAAACAATGCTGATTCAGTTAAACAAGCAACTTATGGTATAATCGACCAGTCATGTACTCTCGATCCTTCCATACAATTTTCCTATTACCTGCCTGAGTCTTATAAAGCAGGAAATAAATATCCTGTCTTATTGCTTTTTGATCCACAAGGTG
The DNA here is from genome assembly GCA_945872015.1 of Chitinophaga pinensis. GTDB lineage: Bacteria > Bacteroidota > Bacteroidia > AKYH767-A > OLB10 > CAINEC01. The sequence goes on from CAMBYJ010000036.1 coordinate 5,359, forward strand.
ACGCCCATTTTGCATTAGAGAAATATACTAAAGCCGCAGATCAGTTTGAGTTTATTTTAATGTCGACAAATGCCATTAAAAACGGATTGGATGGTGAAACCGCGGGACATGTGATGCAGTCATTGTTAGGTAGTATAAGTAGTCAGTTACCAGTGAATCCTAATCGAGTTTATGTTGGTGGATTTTCAGGTGGTGCGCGTTACGCCGCTATGTTAGCTATGAGTGGTTCGGGTATTCAGGGCTTGATGGTTGCAGGTGCTGGTTTTCCTGTAGATTCTTGGAAGAATTTAAGTCCTTCAGTGATTATCGCTGCTGCTAACGATGGCGATATGAATCTTCCGGAGATACTTTCCTTAGAGGATATAAAAGACAAAGGACAACGTAGTAGAGTTTTAGTTATGCGTGATCAAGGAATTCACGAATGGGCTTCATTACAAAAAATGACAGAGGTAATGGCCGTATTTACAGCTTATGCTGTACGTGATAGTATTGAGAACGATATGAAGAAATTAGATCTTGTAATGTCAACCTACGATTCGCTCGATCGTTCAGATTATTGTTCATCTTCCAAGATTCATAAGTCATTATTCTACGAGCGAATTGTAAAGGCCTTAGCTTATCAAAAAGATATTGATAGGTACGGTAAAGCTTATGCTTCTATGATTCAATCTGCGTCCTATCAATCAGAAAAAAACAAAGAGCAGAATTTTATAAAAGAAGAATTAGGGATTAAGAATAGTTACTATGCTGCAATGGGTTCAAAAGATACAAGTTGGTGGTATAACGAAATGCAGCGATTGAATGCTTCCATTCAAAATGAAAAAAGCAATTTTAAAAGATCACAGTTAATGCGAATTCGCAGTGGACTAAGCTTAATGTGTTATTTGAATCTCGATAAAACGATAAAAGCAAATTCAAATGAAGATGCCTATTACCTTTCTGTTTTATACCGAAATATAGATCCCGATAATAAGGAAGCGTGGTTCCTGGCAGCTGTTATGGAAGCCAGAAGTGGTAATAAATCGAGAGTAATAGACTTTTTAAATACAGCAGGTAAAAAAGGATTTAACGAGCGCACACGATTGAATCAAACAACAGAGTTTAATTCAATGCTTGGCGATCCATTATTTCAGGATGCTGTTAATAAATTACCGAATTAAGCCTTTGGTGCAGGTAATTCAAATGCAACTGAAGGGCACTCAAATTTTCCTTTGTGTCCACCATCGCAAAATGGTCGGTTCTCCGATAAATTGCATCTACAAAGAGCAACTGTAGTTCTGCCGTTTAAGTTAAATTCATTTCCTTCTGCGTCAACAATTTCGAAATCACCTTCTACTCTAATCGATCCGTTTGCGTTTATTTTAATTCTTGTTTTCATTCGTTATTTTCTTTGATTCGTCTAAGTTAACATAATAAAGTATCATGGAGCAAATAGAACTTACACAAATGATGCTTAATAAAACTACATGGATACCTTTATGATAAGCGTTAGCTGTAATATGGTTTTGAATAATCCCTATCAGTGCCATCAAATTAGCAAGGCTTCGCTGTCCGAAAATGATCGATGAAGCAAAAATAAATCCTAATCCGTACCACCCTGCAATTTTATTAATTTTTTGAAGGTAGGCAATTATCCATGCGATAGCACCACCACCTATAGAAGCAATTAAGAGGGAAAGTGCTTTTGTTCCTGCATAATAGTAAGCCAAAAAGCCACAAATAATCATGATGCTCCCTAAAATATGTAACAGCCTTTCGTTCCTCGAATTCATAGTGTCAAGTAGACTTCAAATATATTAAAAATATCACATGAAATAGGTTTAAAAATAAGGGTCGATTTATCAATAATTTAAAGGCATTCAAAGTATATTTGCAACGCTATGGCAGCAGGACATATTGATCATAATAAAGTAACGGCAGCGGGGTTGTTGGTTACACTCGGAATTATCTTCGGTGATATTGGTACTTCACCACTTTACGTAATGAATGCAATTATAGGCAGCAGGACAATTACGGAGCAGCTCGTGCTTGGCGGTTTGTCTTGTATCTTCTGGACGCTTACTTTGCAAACAACATTTAAGTATATCATACTAACGTTACGCGCCGATAACAAAGGTGAAGGAGGGATTTTTTCGTTGTACGCTCTCGTACGTAGGATGCATGTAAAGTGGCTGTTCGTTCCTGCTATGCTTGGTGGTGCTACTTTATTAGCCGATGGTATTATAACGCCCCCTATATCCGTCGCTTCTGCCATAGAAGGTTTGGAAGTTATAAATCCGAATATTGAAATTATACCGATTGTTATTTCTATCATTTTCTTTTTGTTTTTTATTCAGCAGTTCGGAACTAAATTCGTAGGACGATTTTTTGGGCCAGTAATGTTTATCTGGTTTTTCATGTTGTTTATTCTTGGATTTAATCAGCTTATTCAGTTCCCTTTAGTTTTAAAAGCTCTCAATCCTGTTTATGCTTTCGATTTGCTCGCTAATTATCCAGAGGGATTCTGGTTGTTAGGTGCTGTGTTCTTATGTACTACCGGAGCTGAAGCTCTTTATTCTGACTTAGGTCACTGCGGCCGACAAAATATTCGCGTTAGCTGGATATTCGTGAAGGTTGCTTTATTGGTTAATTACTTTGGACAAGCAGCATGGCTGATGCAACATGCAGGAACAACATTAGGCGATTTAAAACCATTTTATGTGCTAATGCCTCGCTGGTTTTTACCTTTCGGAATTGGTATTGCAACATCGGCAGCTGTAGTAGCCAGTCAGGCATTAATCAGTGGAACTTTTACGTTGATCAATGAAGGTATGCGTATGGACTTTCTTCCAAAAGGACGTATTGAATATCCAACAGATATCAGAGGACAATTGTATATCCCAATGGTAAACTGGTTGATGTGTTTCGGGTGTATTGGTATTGTACTTTATTTTCAAGAGTCTAGTAAAATGGAAGCTGCTTATGGGTTAGCAATTGTCTTAACCATGCTCATGACAACTACCCTACTCGTTTATTATTTGTATTTGAAAAAGTACTCGCGTATATTGATCTGGGCTGTTGTACTATTATTTAGCACAATTGAAATCTCTTTCTTGATTGCTAATCTTGATAAGTTTAAACATGGTGGTTATGTAACTGTATTCATTGCTTTGGCCATTGTAATAGTAATGTACGTATGGCGTGAGGCTCGAAAAATTAATACTTCGTTAATTGAATTTGTTAAGCTTCCAGATTATTATGATATCATTAGTGATGTCAGCAAGGATGAATCGATTCCTAAATATTCTACTCATCTTGTTTACCTTACCAGTGCTTCTCATGATGATGAAGTTGAAAATAAAGTCGTGTATAGTATTTTACAGAAGCAACCTAAGCGCGCCGATATTTATTGGTTTGTTCACTTAGATGTTTGTGATGAACCTTATCGCATGGAGTACAAAGTGCGTGAATTAGTGAATGATAAAATTATTCATATCCGATTTAAATTAGGCTTTCGTGTTGCACCGCGTATTAATCTCATGTTCCGACAAGTGGTTGAAGAGTTAGTGAAAAATAAAGAAGTGGATTTGACTAGCCGTTATTCTTCGTTGAATAAGCAACATCTGATTGGTGATTTTAAATTCGTGGTAATGGAGAAGTTTTTATCTTACGAGAACACACTCGATGTTTACACGAAAGTGATTTTGAATATGTATTTCTTTATGAAGAAGCTTACTATTTCAGAAGAGAAAGCATTCGGATTAGATACAAGCAATGTGACTATTGAAAAAGTTCCGTTGATTGTTTCTCCTCCTAATAATTATAAATTTACTCGTATTGAATAATTTTTTATGACGAGAGAAGAAGCTTTAGCAAGAATAAGTTATCTGAGTACAGAACTTGAATCGCATAATTATCGTTATTATGTAGAAGCGGCTCCTGTAATTTCTGATTTCGATTTTGATCAGTTATTGAATGAATTGATTCATCTTGAAAAACTGTTTCCGGAATTTTGTTTCCCGCATAGTCCTTCACAACGTGTAGGCGGACAAATTACAAAAGAGTTTTCAGCTGTTGAACATAAATATCCAATGCTATCATTGGGAAATACGTATTCTGAAGAAGAACTATTGGAATTTGATAATCGCATAAAAAAAAATATCACAAATGAAACAGTTCAATATGCTTGCGAATTAAAGTTTGATGGTGTTGCGATTGGAATTACTTATAAGGATGGAAAGATTCTTCAGGCAATTACAAGAGGAGATGGTTTAAAAGGCGATGATGTAACAGCGAATATTAAAACAATAAAGTCGTTACCATTTCATTTGCAAAATAAAAGCATTGTTTCTTTTCCTTCTGAATTTGAAGTAAGAGGTGAAGTGATTATGCCTCACAAGGTTTTTAATCGTATTAACGAAGAGCGTGTTGATATTGGTGAAGCGCCTTTTGCTAATCCGCGTAATTGTGCTGCAGGAACTGTTAAAATGCAGGATAGCGGTGAAGTAGCGAAAAGAAGTCTCGATTGTTTTTTATACGCCTACTACGGACCTACTGTGTTTAATACGCATGAAGATTCTTTAAATGCAATGAATGAATGGGGCTTTAATGTATCAAGTCATCGAATGGTTTGTAATTCTATTGCTGAAGTAATGCAGTACATTCATCATTGGGATAAAGCACGTCACGATTTGCCTTTTGATATTGATGGTATTGTAGTCAAAGTAAATAATTTTAGTCAGCAGGAAGAACTAGGGTTTACAGCTAAGTCGCCGCGCTGGGCAATCTCTTATAAATTCAAGGCAGAGTCGGTAACAACGCAGTTACTGGAGGTTACATATCAAGTAGGTCGTACAGGAGCGATAACTCCTGTTGCTAATTTGCAACCTGTTTTTTTAGCAGGCACAACTGTTAAACGTGCTTCGTTGCATAACGCTGATCAGATTGCAAAACTTGATTTGCACATTGGCGATTTTGTTTTCGTTGAAAAAGGAGGAGAAATTATTCCGAAGATTACAGCCGTAGATATCAGTAAACGCAACGAAACGGCTAGCCCTGTGAGTTATATCACCACTTGTCCTGAATGTAATTCAGAACTGGTTAGAAAGGAAGGTGAAGCACAGCATTATTGCCTGAATGAAGAACATTGCAAGCCGCAGATAAAAGGAAAGATTGAACACTTCACAGCTCGTAAAGGGATGAATATCGATGGACTCGGAAGTGAGACTGTTGATTTGTTAGTAGAGAAAAATTTAATTCGATCGATTGCAGATATCTATGATTTGAAAAAAGAACAACTAATGGTTCTTGATCGATTCGGTGAGAAGTCTGCGCAGAATATTATTGACGGCATTGAAAAATCAAAATTGATTCCGTTTGAAAAAGTTTTATTTGCAATCGGAATTCGATATGTAGGTGATACAGTTGCTAAAAAAATTGCTCGTCATTTTAAATCAATTGATGCAATTATAAACGCAAGTGAAGAAGAATTAATGAATGCGCCGGAAGTAGGAGAAATCATCGCAAAGAGTGTTTATCAGTTTTTCAGAAAAGCTTCCAACGTTGAAATAATTGAAAAATTAAAAGCTAGTCATCTCCAGTTTGAATTAGCACACGATGCCCTACCTGTGTCATTAGGTAATCAATTAGAAGGGATGACAATTGTTGTGACAGGTTCGTTTGATCGTCACTCTCGTGATGAGTTAAAAGCCTTGATAGAGCAATATGGAGGAAAGAATGGAAGTTCCGTTTCTAAGAAGACCACTTACTTACTTGCTGGTTCAGATAGTGGTCCGAGTAAAACAG
>CAMBYJ010000037.1 GCA_945872015.1 Chitinophaga pinensis
GCAGCTTCATCTAAAATTAAAATACTTCCTTCGTCATCATTCATTGATGGCAGTTGATAATACATTGTTTTATCTATTTGCACTGTTGGATAACATTGATAAAAATGTTCTTCTGTATTTGCTAGTACGAGATAATCATTTGGCATCACCACTAAATTTTCAGTTGTAATTTTTGAATTGTATTCTACCTGATTAGTTGTACTATTCCTTCGACAACAACTACAATTTTTAAGGGAAATGATTTTATTAGACTTATTATAAAGCTCTACAAAATCAACGCATCCATCATTAGGATTAAACATAATTTCGTTCAAAATTAAATCACCTTTTGATGGTGGAACCCCTACGCCAAATTTAAATTTTACATCGCGAAGCAAACGATTAGCACTACAATCAATAACGTCATTTAGCTGTAACGTATGTACTTCGTTCGGAAGAAATAGCGCATTGAATTTCAAAACAATTTTATCGGAGTAATTTTTAAATACATCAATTGCAATAGGATTCAACGTTTCATCGACAATAAAATCATTTACAGTTAGACTATCTGTATTAACCTCTTCAGTAAAATTTACAATAACGTTATTGCTATCTATTACATAAACCGATTGAATCATTGGAGCATCAACATCAACAAAAAAATTATTTGTACAATTAGCTAAACCAGGACTACCACCTCGAGCATCACAGGAGGCATTCCAGTTATTTGTATTAGCGCATAGATAATCAAGACTAATTTTTTCAATCGACCACCCACCTTGACTTTTAAATTCATCGTGATAATGAGCAGTTGTGTAATTAAGATAATCTAAAATTTGTGTAGCGTCTTTTAAAATCAAATAATCGTCATCATTATTTAGTGTTGGAAAATTGGCAATTGATTTTGCAATAATGCCATTTACTTCGAGCTGTAATTTGCCAGCAGTACTGGTAAAAACAACATAACAACGAGGACAAATAGTATCATTACCGAATATTCCTATTGAAGTCGGATCGCTAAAGGAAAGTGTTTTTGTTGTGAGATATTTATCAGAGGTATTATACAACTCTATATACTCTACCGGCGGCAAATTATTAGCTCCTGTTGGATTACACATCAGCTCGCTGATAACTAAATCGCCAATAGAAATATTTTCACAACGAATAAAAACAAGTTCTCTAAAAATCGTATCACTAATATTTGAATTCAAATCCTGAATTGCTGTTAAATTAATTTGCAGTGTGTCACCACTATTAACTTTATTATTAAGTTGAATTAGAAAAACACTTGAATCAAGATTAGCATTAAATCCCAGAGTTGAATTATTCGACTGCATCAAGTGAAAATTAGTATTCAGATTAAATCCTTTAATAGATTCGTTAAATTCAATTTCAATTAGTGAATCGTTGATAAATTTCGAATCGACTAAAAACGGCCTTATGGTATCACGAATAAAACTACCTGCATAAATATTGTCCAGATAAAATCCGCTGACATTACTGTTCGTATAAACGCAATGCCATCCAACATAACCTGTATTAAGGTTCATTGCATCGTTAACTGAAAATTCTAATTGATAATCGGAGCCTCCGGTGTAATCGGTATAGATATCAATTATCCCGTTAGGATATTTAACAACCTTCACACTTACTCCGAATGCAGCAGCAACACGCCCATCGACACCTCTACCAAGTAATGTAATAACAGATCCGCTTTGCCTATAAAACTGAATTGCATCGTTAGTACCTGTTTCACCAAATTGCAGATAATATGCATTGGTATTTGATAGGTTATTCTGACTCGAGAACAAATAAAACTTGGTATTATTTTGCGATGAAGGTGCGAATGAAAGTTCAAGGTATAAATTCCATTCAATCGTATCTATTGCAGATAAGTCGACAGCCGTAGTGATTGTAGAAGTGCCAGCGGTAGATGCATTTAGTTGTAATTGCTTTACTGAATTCACGATAAAATTAGCAGTATCGCCATTCCATGTTGGATTACTATTTAAATTGCCATCAGCAAAGTTATCGGCCACTTGCGAATTCGAAAATTGAAAGCAATGTAATAAAATCAGAAGGGTAATTAAGCGCTTCATATATTAATTTTTGGCAAAACTAAAGTGGCAACATCCTAATTATCGCATAATAAACATTTACAAACGTTTAACTTTAAAGATTTGTGATAATAGTCACCATCACATTTTTATAAATACCTATCTTCGCTTTCGTTACCGAAGAAAATGACTAACAAAGCCCTCTTTATTCTTGCGTTAATAGTATGCACGATGCCATTTATGAATCCACCATTAGCATTGCTATTGGGATTTATTATTGCGCAGACAATTAACAATCCATTTGAAAAATTTAGTCACAAAGCTATCAACTGGCTTTTAAAATCATCTATTGTTTTATTGGGGTTCGGAATGAGCTTGCATAAAGCACTAGATGCAGGTAAAACGGGATTTGTATTTACTATTTTTTCAATTGTAATTACCTTGCTTGCAGGATGGTTATTGGGAAAAAAGTTAGGAGTTGATACTAAAACATCATTTTTAATTTCTAGCGGTACTGCCATTTGTGGTGGAAGTGCTATTGCAGCTGTTTCACCAATCGTTGAAGCTAGCGAAAAACAAATGAGTGTATCATTAGGAACGGTCTTCATTTTGAATTCAATTGCACTTTTATTATTTCCAGTTATTGGCCACTTGTTAAATATGAGTGAGCAGCAATTTGGGTTATGGGCGGCTGTAGCAATTCACGATACTAGTTCAGTGGTAGGTGCTGCAAGTAAATATGGCGATGAAGCATTACAAGTAGCAACGACCGTCAAATTAGCGAGAGCACTTTACATTATCCCGTTATCATTAATAACAGCTTACTTTTACAAATCCGGAAATTCAAAAATCAGTATTCCTTATTTCATCGGATTGTTTTTAATCACTATGATTATTGGAACTTATGTTCCAGCATATGCATCAACGTATAGTTTGTTAGAAATGATTGCTAAAAAAGGTTTAACCATTACGTTGTTTTTAATTGGGAGCGGACTATCAATTAGTAAACTAAAATCTGTTGGTGTAAAACCATTAATACAAGGAGTAAGTTTGTGGATATTCATCAGTTTACTTTCGTTGGTTTCCATTTTTTACTTTACAAACTAAGTTCAAGAAATTAAATGTGCTTTGTTCAAAATATATTGAAAGTCAAACGCTACTTTCGATGTTTTAAATAGTTTTGTTTCTATGAAAATAGCTGTAGTTGGTGCCACAGGATTAGTAGGCACAAAAATGATTGAAGTATTGGCTGAACGAAATTTCCCAATCAGCGAATTAATTCCTGTAGCTTCTGAAAAATCAATTGGCAAAACAGTTGAATTAAATGGTAAGTCGTATGCGGTTGTAGGAATGCAAACATGCATTGATATGAAGCCTGCTATTGCTTTATTTTCTGCAGGTGGAAGTACATCACTAGAATGGGCTCCAGCATTTGCTGAAGCCGGTATAACAGTTATTGATAATTCATCGGCATGGAGAATGGACACCACTAAAAAACTGGTAGTTCCCGAAATTAATGCTGACGTCCTGAACAAAGAAGATAAAATTATTGCCAATCCGAATTGCTCTACCATACAAATGGTATTGCCACTAGCACCGTTACATAAGGCTTATAAAATAAAACGCATTGTCGTTTCAACTTATCAATCGGTAAGTGGAACAGGAGCCAATGCTGTATTACAATTAATGAACGAGCGACAAAGCATTAATGGTGAGATGGCTTATACCTATCCAATCGACTTAAATCTTATTCCGCAAATTGATTCATTTCTTGATAATGGCAGCACCAAAGAAGAATTAAAAATGGTGAATGAAACCTGTAAAATCCTTCGTGATGATTCAATCAGAGTTTCTGCAACTGCCATTCGAGTTCCAGTAAAAGGTGGTCATAGTGAAAGCGTAAATATTGAATTTGAAAACGATTTTGATTTGTTAGATGTACGAAAAATTATTTCGGATATGCCTGGCGTTATACTTCAGGATGACCCTTCAAAACAAGTTTATCCAATGCCATTGTTTGCAGAGGGAAAGGATGAAGTTTTTGTAGGACGTGTTAGACGAGATGAATCGCAACCAAAAACATTAAACATGTGGATAGTTGCTGATAATCTTCGTAAGGGTGCAGCTACTAACGCAATTCAGATTGCTGAATATTTATTGAAGAATAATTTAGTCTAGGCTTATTTCACCAATGCTAATGGATGGGCAACACCTGTGTATTGGAGTAAATCCATTTTTATTGAACCAACCATCAGATTAGCCTCAGCACGAACAGGCACTCTGTTTTTATCGTCACTGATCCAGATAGTCATACTCTCCTGTTCTTTAAAAACACGACCTTCCATCACGTATGGTTTAAACTTCAGACAACGAATCTTTCCTTTATCAGTAGTAAGAACTACCTTACCTACATACTTTAACATCATTGGGAAAGTAGCATCATCTAAATATGTTTGTATCATAAAAGTATCACCTGGTGCTGCATTACTATAATCGATAGTGCGAGCAAAATAAAAAGCAGACAACAAATCCTGAACATGTTTAGGTGTTTTAATTGCTTTCTTCTCACTGGTAGCTACACAATTGGCATGATCAAACTTTACTTTTTGATTTACCTTATATCCACCTTCGCGCACATCACGCACAAAGTAACAGGGCAGCATCGCATCTTTATCAATATAACTTTCGTAACGATCGCGCACTTTAAAAAACCAGTCGAAGGCGCCAACAGACTTACCCTCTCCTATTACCTGGTAACACGATTTACCAAAAACTGTTTTTAGTGCAGGCGCTACCGTTAGTGTGGCTTCGCCAGCATCCATAAACCCGTAATGTACTCTGTATTTTAATTGCTCACCAGGAACAAATGCTTCCTGATTTACCTTTCTTAACTCCTGACAAAATCCTTTTGAATTTAAACTCAAAAGTAAAAATGTCAATACATAAATTGTTTTCTTCATTGTGCGTAAGGATCGATATTCCATTCATCATTCAACGAATTGTCATTTGATGAATTATCGAGACTTTCACTATCGAAGTAAGAATTGCCAGATTCAAATCCAGGAGGTAAATCAACCGGTACATCCATTTGATCTACTAAGTCAGAAGGAGTTCCAATTTCATTATCTAGGATATGAAGATCTTTCAGTTTTGGAAGGTCTTTCACCGACTTCAAACCGAAGTGATCCATAAAGCTCTTGCTGGTTGCATACAGCAATGGTCTTCCTGGCCCATCTCCTTTTCCGTTAATAACAATTAGTTCCTTTTCCAATAGCTTCTGAATTGAGTAATCGCAATTCACACCGCGAATGTGTTCAATCTCTGACTTAGATAACGGCTGCTTGTATGCAATTATTGCAAGCGTTTCTAAAGCTGCGGTAGAAAGTCGGCGTTTAGCTTTGATTTGCAGCAATGTATTAACAACTGAATGATACTCTTTTTTTGATAAAAACTGATATCCTTCGGCAATTTCAACTAATTCGAATGAAAAAACTTCATCCTTATATTTTTCTTTTAATACCTCAACAATTTCCTTAAGCTGCTCTTTTTTCAATTCCCAACCATAAGTTGTATTCAAACAACTAATAATATCATCTGCCGATACAGGTGATTCAGCAGTGAAAATTAAGGCTTCGATATGTTGCTCGAGTAATTGCATAATTGATTTTATTAAATTTTAAATTACAATATTGACAATACGTCCTGGAACCACAATGATTTTTTTTGGAGTTCCATCAAATAATTTAGCTGTTTCAGGTGCCGACAAAACTGCTTTCTCAATATCTTCTTTGGTAAGCTGTAATGATAGTTTAATTTTCGATTTTACTTTTCCATTGATTGATATTGGATATTCAAATTCATCCTCCACTAAAAACTCTTCTTTCCATTGAGGGAAAGCAGCTTTTGTTACACTCTCCTGATGACCTAACTTTTCCCATAATTCTTCAGCAAAGTGAGGAGCATACGGAGAAAGAATTATAAGTAGTGGCTCAAGGATAGCGCGCTTGTGACATTTCACATCGGTTAACTCATTCACACAAATCATGAATGAACTAACTGTAGTATTAAATGAAAAACGCTCAACATCATCTTCTACTTTTTTAATTGTTTTATGAAGTGTTTTAAATTCTGCTTTAGAAGGAGCATCATCTGTTACATGAAAAACATTTTCTTTTCCATGATATAATCTCCACAAGCGACGAAGAAAATTATGTACTCCACTAATTCCTTGTGTGCTCCATGGCTTGCTTTGCTCCAGCGGACCTAAAAACATTTCATAAAGTCGAAGTGTATCTGCACCATATTGAAGAATTATATCATCTGGTGTTACTACGTTGTATTTACTCTTCGACATTTTCTCTACTTCACTTCCGCAGATATACTTACCATCTTCCAAAACAAATTCTGCATTTGCAAAATCTTCTCTCCACTTTTTAAACTCCTCAATATTTAATTCATGATTTGGAGCGATAGCAACGTCTACATGTAATGCACTTGTGTTATATTCTTTACGCAATCCAGCAGAAACAAATTTATTTGTACCCACAATTCTGTAAACAAAAGCACTCACACCTTGTATCATCCCTTGGTTAATCAGCTTTTGCGCTGGTTCATTCATTGGAATAACACCAATATCAAATAAGAACTTCGTCCAGAAACGCACATACAATAAATGTCCTGTTGCATGCTCTGCACCACCAAGATAAAAATCAACGTTCTTCCAATAGTTAACTGCCTCTTTCGAGACTAATTCATTTTCGTTATTAGCATCCATGTAGCGCAGATAATACCAGCTAGAGCCAGCCCATCCAGGCATTGTTGTCGTTTCGTATTCGTATTCACCCTTATATTTCCAATCGGTTGCACGTGCCAAAGGAGGCTCGCCTGTTTCTGTTGGATGAAACTTATCGATTTCAGGTAATATCAAAGGAAGGTCTTGCTCATCTAACGTTTGTGGTATACCGTTCTTGTAATAAATTGGAATCGGCTCACCCCAGTAACGCTGACGACCAAAAGCTGCATCACGCAAACGATAGTTCGTTCTTCCTTTACCACAACCTGTAGCTTCTATTTTTTCTATTGATGCTTTTATGGCTTCTTTAACTTCGAATCCGTTTAAGAAATCAGAATTAATCATAGCTCCCGATTTTTCATCGTAAGATTCTGTCGCTAATCCTGCATGTCCTTTTGGTAATTCAACAACCTGCTGGATAGGATTTTTTCCTAATTGATTTGTTAAGTCATTGATGAAATGATTCGCGAAAGCAAAATCACGACTATCATGCGCTGGAACTGCCATCACGGCACCAGTACCATATCCTGCAAGGACATAATCGCCCACCCAAACAGGAATTTTATTTCCAGTGAAAGGATGAATAACAAAAGCACCTGTAAACTGACCAGTGATTTTTTTCACATCGGCCATACGCTCACGCTCGCTTCTATTTTTAGCCATCAGCACATATTCCTCCACGTTAGTACGGTATTCACTTGTAGTTATCTTGGCTACTAATTCATGCTCAGGAGCAAGTGTAACGAATGAAACTCCAAATACAGTATCAGGACGAGTAGTAAAAACTTCAATGAGCTCATCACTATTTTCTAACTTAAATTGAATAGAAGTTCCTTCACTCTTGCCAATCCAGTTACGTTGCGCTTCCTTCATCGACTCCGACCAATCAAGATTATCAAGGTCTGATAATAAACGATCAGAATACGCAGTAATTCGCAAACTCCATTGTGGCATTTGCTTTCGCTCAACAGGATATCCACCACGCTCACTAACGCCATCTTTCACTTCATCATTCGCGAGTACACTTCCAAGAGCAGCACACCAGTTTACCCAGGCTTCACTCAAATACGCTAAACGGAAGCAAAGTAATATTTCTGATTTGCGTTCTTCACTGAATGCTTTCCAATCGGCAGCAGTAAACGGATTTAACTCTTGTTCGATACCGCCTGTTAAATACACAGGTTCGTAAGTACCCCAACCTTGCGTTTCAAAAATTGCAATCAGAGAATCTATCGATTCAGCCTTATTTGATTTCGGATTATACCAGGAATTAAAAAGCTGAATAAAAATCCATTGCGTCCACTTATAATATTCTGGCTCGCAAGTTCTAATTTCTCTCGACCAATCGTAGCAGAATCCCATTTTGTCAAGTTGCTCACGATACCTTGCAATATTTTTTTCGGTAGTTACTTTCGGATGCTGTCCTGTTTGAATCGCATACTGCTCGGCTGGCAAACCAAAAGCATCGTAGCCCATCGGATGCAATACATTAAATCCTTTTAAGGACTTATAACGCGCAACAATATCAGATGCAATATAGCCTAACGGATGACCAACATGCAAACCCGCTCCTGAAGGATAAGGAAACATATCGAGTACATAATATTTTGGTTTAGTTGGATGTATTGCGGTTTTATAGGTTTCGCGCTTTCTCCATTCATCCTGCCATTTGGATTCGATCTCACTGAAATTGTATTCCATTTAATAATTAAAATAAGGGTTACGAAGGTAGCAAAAAGCCATTGTTTAGCGAGCTATAATTGAATATTTCTGAAGGCAATTTGATTTGATGCACAACATTGTCGCGTTCAGCCTATCATTTTCCAATTATACCGATGGAAAATAGGGAAATTTGAATCAGCTGATTACATTTGCGGTTAAGAAAAGAAAATTAGCTGTAAATGAAAGTTTTGAAAAATCCATCTGGGGTTTCTAATATTGTCAGTATCACCCTGGTATTGATAGTTTTAGGGACATTAGGATTGATTCTTTCGAGTGCACAGAAAATTTCCAATCACCTAAAAGAAAACGTAGAAGTGGCCATTACACTTAAAAGCGATTCTGATTCGGTGGCTATTCAGCAATTTGTTCAGCAACTTAAATCGGCTGATTACGCAAAAAATGTTCAGTATATTTCTAAAGAACAGGCAGCCGTAACACTTCAAAAAGACCTGGGTGAAAACTTTGTAGACTTCTTAGGCTATAATCCATTGAAGCCATCAATCATAATTTCCTTTAAATCGAAATTTACCGAGAAAGTCCTTTTAAAGAGTACTATTAACCGCATCTCAGCTAATCCGCTTATTGAAGATGTTCAATATCAAGAGTCGTTGATTTCGGAATTGAATGAGAACTTAAAAACAATTGCCATCATCCTATTAAGCTTTACTTCGCTTTTAATTATAGTTGCAATTGGACTAATCAATAATACCATTCGTATTGCATTGTACTCTCAACGACAACTAATAAGAAGTATGTTATTGGTAGGAGCTAAGAAGAATTTTATTAGAAAACCATTCTTAGTAGACAGTGTTAGAAATGGTATTTTAGGCGGAGCTTTTTCAATTATTATATTGATGACCTGTATTTATTTTGCTGAGCAAAAAATTGCAGACTTAAAAAATCTTATCGATACCAATACACTTTTGCAAGTTGGAGGATTACTACTTTCATGTGGAGTGGTATTATCATTTACTTGTACACTGATTGCATTAAACAGACATTTAAAGTATAGAACTAACCTATTATAATTTTATGGCGAAGAAAGAACCTATTAAAACGGTTGCATCCGACAAAACGACTGCTCCATCTCGCGAAGGATTCGTGTTTGCAAAAGTTAATTTTCAACTGCTGATAGCAAGTGTTATTACCATCGTAATCGGTTATGCATTAATGGCAGGTGGCAAATCAGACGATCCAAATAAATTCAGCGAAGAGATTTTCAACTTCCAAAGAATTACATTGGCTCCTATTGTTGTGCTAGCTGGTTATGCAATTGGCATTTATGCTATCTTGAAAAAATCAAAAGACGCTGAATGAACCTTTTTCAATCAATCGTTCTAGCAATTGTAGAAGGTATTACTGAATTCTTGCCTGTATCATCTACGGGGCATATGGTAATAGCATCTTCGTTGATGGGGATTGCCAACGAAGAGTTCACAAAAACATTTACTGTTGCCATTCAGTTTGGTGCTATTCTATCGGTTGTAGTTTTATATTTCAAACGATTTTTTCAGAGTATTAATTTTTACTTTAAGTTATTAGTTGGATTTATTCCAGCTGCTATTCTGGGATTAATCTTCGATGATTACATAGATGCATTATTGGGTAATGTACTTGTTGTTGCTTACACGTTGCTTGTTGGTGGAGTTGTTTTGATTTTTTTAGAAGAACTTCTGAAGCATAAAGAAATTGAAGACAGTATAGATGATATTACTTATCCTAAAGCTTTCAAAATAGGTATCTTTCAATGTTTAGCAATGGTTCCTGGCGTTTCTCGTTCGGCATCTACTATTCTTGGAGGAATGATTCAGAATTTAAGTAGAAAAACGGCTGCTGAATTTTCATTTTTCCTCGCGCTGCCTACCATGTTTGGCGCAACTGTATTAAAGGTTTATAAGTTCTATAAATCGATGGATGAAAAAGGACTTTCATTTACTGGCAACGAAAAAATGCTTTTAATTATAGGAAATGTTGTTGCCTTTGCTGTTGCTATGATTGCGATTAAAGCATTCATTACTTATTTGACAAAGCACGGATTCAAAGTTTTTGGTTACTACCGTATTGTTGTTGGCCTCTTACTTATCGTACTTTACATTTTAGATTTCGATATTCAGCTTATATAAAATGAATGCTGAAACAATAATAATAAATGACGGTGAGGTATTATTAGTCAATAAGCCTTTAACCTGGACGTCTACCGATGTAGTACGAAAATTAAAGGGCATATTAAAAGTCAAGAAAATTGGACATGCTGGAACGTTGGACCCTTTAGCGACAGGACTTTTAATTATCTGCACAGGTAAAAAGACGAAAACAATTCCTTTTATTCAGGAAGAAGAGAAAGAATACACTGGCACTTTTTATTTAGGAGCCACCACTCCATCGTTTGATAAAGAAACGGAGCATGATGCTACATTTGATGTATCAGCAATTACTAATGCACAAATTCTAGAAGCTGTTGAGAAGCTCAAAGGACATCAACTTCAAACGCCACCAATGTTTTCGGCGGTTAAGGTAAATGGTAAAAGAGCTTATGCTATAGCCCGAAAAGGAGAGACCGTTG
>CAMBYJ010000038.1 GCA_945872015.1 Chitinophaga pinensis
AGTTCATATCGATCCAATTGGTTGCGTGAATGACATGTGTTTGGAGAAAAAGGACATAAAATTAAAGTTACGTACAGCTGATATTTGCGCCGATTGCATGAATAAGCTAAAAGCAAAATTATCATTTGCTGAAATACACCAGGCTTTGAATATCATGGAGTCGCTAAGAGTGAAAATGCTATTCTCCCAAAATTTTAAGCAAAATGTTCCTTTAAGTAAGTTGGTTATAGATGATAGAAAAAGAGTCTTTTTGCCCGATTTTGGTAATATTGAAATAAAACTTAGGCCATTAGAAAAGACATTATATTTATTTTACCTTAACCATCCGGAAGGTGTAGGACTTAGCTTTTTACGTGGAAAAAGAGAAGAGTTATATGATATATATACAAGCTTATCAAGTATTGGCAATTTACAAGAAATGAAAAACAGGATTGATGACATGGCTAATATTACCAGTAATTCTGCCGCTGAGAAGATTTCGAAAATAAAAGCTGCTTTTGTTAAGGCAATTGGGGAAGAGCTAGCGAAAAATTATTATATTCAAGGTGGAAATGGGGAAATGAAGAATATAGTACTTGAAAGAAAACTAACTACTTTGATATAAGGTCAAATATTCAGTTCGTGAACTCAAGGCAGAAATATATTAATTGTTTGTGTATTATGGGGATGAAATTCGGTGTTTTATGAGTTTATATTAATTAAAATAGTTAAGCACCTAATAAAAACTAGCTTAAAAATTGGGAATATATTTATTTTTTTTATGACAGATTTTAATCGAAAAGAAGGGCTTAGTAATATTTTTGAAGGGACTACAGAAGAAGCCGTAGAAGTGACTTTTAGAATCGTAGATGATTTTGAAAATCGTTTTAATAGAAATCCTGAAAACAAATTAAGAGCAGCACAAGTAGTTCAATTACTATCCTCAGAAAACAGGGTATGTTTTTTTCAAAAGCAAAAAGCAGATGACCAAAATAACAAATCACGTCACAAGATTATTATCCCATTAGGGAACGAAAGAGCTATTGAAGCATTAGTTGGCTTGTGGATAGACAAGGTAGATACATTCACCGAACTATTTTCTTACCGGGTAGGAAAATTCAAGGAAATATCCTTTTTCAACGAACCTACCAAGCATACTATCAGGAGAAATTGCAAATTTCAATTTTTGGACCTTGATAGCAAGGCAGGTACAAATGCTGAAAATTTTAAAGAACTTTTTAAAGCAGTCGAATCATGTGAAATTCCTGTAGTTGATATTAACAAAGACAAGGACAAACAAATATGGCACAACTACGTTGTTGCCATGAAAAAGTTAGTGAAGCAAAAGGAACAGGTTTGGAAGATTCAAAAAATTAGCCAACCCTATTCTGAAAAGCGGGATGAAGATACTGAAAGAGCCAACTACATTGATATTTACATCAATGAAAAAGAACTCATTGACCAACTAATAGAAGACATTGAAGGTCTTTTCAATCCTGATGAATTGGAAGATTATGGAGTAAGTGATGAGAAGGCATTTATTGAGTTTAAAAATTATCGGGAATTAAGCCAAGAAGAATTAAACCAACTGAAAGAATTGGGTGAGGAATTGTTTTACGAACTATCTGCCTCGTCCCCCATTCACTATATTTCGGGAGAGGTTAAGTTCAAGTACACAGAACCTGATTCAAAAGATGAAATTAATACAGCAATTAAAACAAAGCTGAGTGGTGATTACCAACTCGAAACTGAAATTAACAAAGACGGATACATTGACCTCAATGATAATGATATACCGCATTTACAAAAAATACTTGCAGATAATTACAACAACTTAATATCCCTACACAAGGATAATCTTGTTCAGCTAAAAGTTGAGTTTAGTTCCGGTAGAGATTTAGTACTGCTGAAAGATAAAGTCAAAGGTATTCTAGATGCGGAGGGATTAACAAGAAGTACAGTTTCAATTTCACAAGATGGCAAAAACATAGTCATTGAAGTTGGAGCATATATTCATCCTCTTAAATTCAGTATAGACAATTTAGAATTTATTGAGTCAGTATCTCGATTCTCTGCTAATAAGCAAATCAGGATAAAGCCAATAGAAGGCTTAGAAATAGCTGGCAGTTTTTATCAAATAACAAATGCCAGTAAAGAAGACATCGACAATTCACTTGCTATTCTGCAACAGAATTTCCCTGGTGTTCAGTTTTTCCGTAAGCCTACATTGTACTTTTTCAAACTTGGCAGCAGGGTAAACCCGGAAGTGCTCCGCAATTTCAAAACTGCTACAGATTTGCAGGGCAAATCCGAATTTGTTTTTGCAAATTCCATATTAAACATAATTGCTGAGAATGCGGACGATTACAACAAACAAGTAAGAAGGATAAAGGAGGCATTTCCTGAGGCAACATTGCAAGTCAAATCTTTTAAGCCTACCTACCAAATACAATTTAAAACTGATGTCGAATCAAAAAGACAGAGCTTCATCAATAAGGTTCAAAACGAAATCAGAAATGCAGTAACTGGTAAAGTTGAATTTGACGTTATCAAAAATCATACACGAGTCTTGTTCTCATATTGCTTTACTTCTGATGAGGAAAGAGATAAATTTAAACAGGCTGTTTCGGAAGCAATTACTCCCAATCAGGATATAGTTTCTTTTTCATTCGAAAATGAGCTGGGTAGAACAATTTATGAACTGCACAAAAACGAAACACTTGAAATTGAAAAAGAAAAAGAGGTTGCCGGAAATGTTAGGCAAGCAACTTTCATTTACCTAACCCCTGAACAAAGAGGCCAGTTAAATAAAGCGATTGAACTTTTTGGTGACGAGGCAATATTTAGGGAGGGCATTCAAATTGGAAAGTTGATAAAAAAGGAAAAAGATCGTCTAAAGTTTCGTATCACCGATGAATTTGATGAAAGAATTAATGCAAGAGAGGAAGACAGGATAGACCTTAACGAAATCCGGCAGGGATATATCAAACCAATATTTCCGGGTGAATTAACGAACATTGGCCGGATGATAAAGGCAATGAAAAAAGTGACCGAACCTGGTGGCCGGGTAGGTTATCCTGTTAACAGGAACCTTTCCAACTTCTTGTTTGATCCGAATGAGGCAAGGCAATCAGCAACTGACATTGAAGAAGAAAAATTAAAAGTAATTGCTGATTTGAATGAGCCATTATTAAAGGAACAACAAAAACAGCTTGAAGCTGTTGCAAAAACACTTATAGCAAAAGACTTGGCATTAATTCAAGGTCCTCCCGGTACTGGTAAAACAACTGTAATTGCTGAAATCATCTGGCAAACATTACTGCGTGACCCACAGGCTAAATTGCTGATAACTTCTCAAACCAACCTTGCTGTTGATAATGCATTGGAACGGATTAAAGGAAAAAAATTAGTTCGCCCAATACGTATAGGCAACATTGATAAGTTTGAAGACGAAGGAAAGGTTTATTCAAATGACAGGATAAAGAAATGGCTGCAAGCAAAAACAAATTCCAATGAGGAAGAGCTATATGCAGAGAATGCAGTTTGCCAATGGATAGAGAATGTGCAATCGAAATGTAGTGCAGAGGAAAAATACAGCAAAGCTGTTGCAAAGTGGAAAGCCGGTTTACATGAGAAAGACCTTCTGATTAAAACAACGTTCGCCAATGCTTATTACAA
The DNA here is from genome assembly GCA_945872015.1 of Chitinophaga pinensis. Lineage (GTDB taxonomy): Bacteria > Bacteroidota > Bacteroidia > AKYH767-A > OLB10 > CAINEC01. Next base: position 3,658 of record CAMBYJ010000038.1, read on the forward strand.
ATATGTAAATGTATTTGCTGCTACTTGTAGCGAGTGCGGTAGCAGGAATTTTGGAGATACATATCAATCTACTTTTCAGAAAAACTCCGAAAGCCATGGAGAGCCTGAATTTGATTTAGTGATAATGGATGAAGCCAGTAAAGCCACTCCACCTGAATTAGTCTTACCACTCACTTTAGGCAAAAAGGTTGTTATAATAGGTGACCATAAGCAGTTGCCTCCAATGATTGATGAACAGGAATTTGGAGAAGCATTAGAAGCTGTGGGTGCAAAGAATTTAATTGAGCAATGGACGAAGGAAGATTATAAAGTTTCTCAATTTGAAAAACTATTTAAGAATGCCCCGAAAAATTTCGTGGCAAGTTTAGATACTCAGTTCAGGATGCATGAGCAAATAATGAACTGCATTTCACAATTTTATACTGACCAGGAAGAATTAGAAAATGGCCTGATTTGCGGTATTAAAAACGATATGAATGAGCCTGATTTTAATGTGAAGGCAAGCCGCTGGCACGGTTTGAAGTCTGTACCTTTTATTGACACAAATAACCATGCTATTTGGGTAAATGTAGAAACTCCTGAAGGAAAAGTAGGAACATCTTATGAGAACGAAGGTGAAATCAATGCCATTCAAACTGTTTTAAGGGCTTTGACCCATGCAGGTGGTTTCAAGGAGTACTTAAATCATTTTCATAAGGACGAGGATAAAGAGGTTGGTATTATCACTTACTATATGCCACAGATGCAAAAAATTAGAAAGGCTATATATCCTACTTTTTCAAAAAATGAATGGAAAAATTTCGAGCAGAACAAATTTGAAAATGAGTTTCAGCTTCCATTTAGAATAAATACCGTTGACCGTTTTCAAGGAATGGAGAGAAACATCATTATTATTTCCACTGTACGGAGTAATAAACAGTTCAAAGAAGAAAAAGGAAGACGTATTCCTGTTGATAATAATAAATACCCTTTCGCTTTGGGTTTTGCAAGAGAATTACAACGTATTAATGTGGGCTTTTCAAGGGCTAAGAGATTGTTAATCGTAGTCGGGAATGAAAAACATTTCTCTCATAAACCAGAGTATGCAGCAGCAATACAGAAAATGCACCGGGTTGATTTAAAGCAAATTCAAAATTTAATTACAAGGTGAAAAAACGATTATCAAAAATAGCCCGTGATTTAAACGCAAATATATCGGATGTTGCAGAGTTTCTCCGTACAAACGGGTATGATTGTGACGAAGATCCTAATGAATCATTCTCAGATGAGATTATTGAAGTAATTGAAAATAATTTTCCGGCATTCATTGCTGAAAAGAGGAAAGAATATCAAAAGCAGTCTCCGAAATCCAATAAAGCAAAAAAAGAAGAAGTTCCTGTATCTGATCAGGTCCCGTTAGAATTAAGAATCATTGAAGCAGGTAGCAAGGAGAAAAAACTAATTGAAAGAATTATTGGTTTCACCGAGTTTGATTGGAATTTTACTGTTGCAAAATATAGAGGCGAATGCTCACAGCCTGTTGAGTTCAACTTGTTTGATGAAATACTTTGCGACTTATTGTTGACCGAGCAGATGTCTGCAAGTAAAATAGGTGATATACTTGGACTAGATATTCAAAAAGACCCTGCCGAAAAAGAGATTCTGCTAAAAGCAATACAGGATTTAAAGGATGATAAAATGCTTGAAGGAGATGAAAGCATTATGTGGCTTTCTGCTACAGGAATAGACTACGCTAAAAATGGCGTTAAATTCTCGACCTTTACAAGAAACTTTGAGTTGTACTTTGATTTAATTGGCAGCACAGCAGCAAATGTGAAAAGTGTTTTTAGCAAGCTGAAGAGTGAAAAGACACAATCTCAGGTTTCAAATCTTCCTGACAGTTTGCAGGAAATAAGACGATTGGCTGAGCATCAGGCACAAGAAATACACTACCCTGAGAAGAGCTATCTTTTACAATCCGCAGAGTTTATATCTGCTGATAGTTTCAAAGCTAAAGTTTGGGTTATCCTATTGGAAAACTTTAGGGAGAATACATTAAGGGCATTAGTTTATGACGAAAAACAAAACATTGTCATTGATTCATTGTCAGAAGCGTTGGATAAGCAGGAGCAGATTAAAACAGCATTGCTTGAGAAATTGGTTAAGGTTGATGATGCTATTGAATTTACAGAAGAAGAAAAGCATACTGACCAAATCGAAATCGAAACTGAGCTTATTCAAAAACAGATTGAAATAGATGAAGCAATAGATAATCAGGATGTCGGTAAAATAAAAGAATTACAGAAAGAGGTTGAAGCCATAAAGCGGCATTTCAATTCACTTGAATTTGAAATAGAACTTAAACGATTGTTCGATGATACTGCAAATGACCTATGGATTATTAGTCCGTGGATTAAAAATGCAACTTTCAAACGTATTCCATTCTTTGAGAAGTACCTAAAAAAAGGAGGTAAAATATTTATTGCCTATTCGGAACCCGAAGAACCAGGCCAAGTGATGGCTTATGATGAACCATTGAATAACCTCTTGGATTTAGAAAAAAGGTATCAAAATTTTTATCTGTATCAACTACCGGCTTTCCATTACAAGAATGTATGGCTTCGTAAGGAAGATGGTAGCAATTTATACTATACCGGCAGTTACAATATTCTTTCATTCTTTGTTAGTCAGGGATTACAGAAGGTTAGGCAGGAGAAAATGACACGTATGGATTGGAATGAAGAAGTTCAGGAAGAGTTTGCAGATGTGATAAGGCAATTCGGTTTAAAGTATGCCAATAAAGCTATTGAGGATTTTAATTCGCTTTGTCAAAATCCACCTGCAAAAATTGATAGGCCATATTTACAGAAGCTGAAGACAGTTGATTATAGCAAATTGAAACCTTTCATTAATCAGGGCATAGAACAGTTTGATACAGCTTATGATGCACTTGAAGAAAATAAGTTGGAGAATCTGAATTATTACCGGAAAAAATACTTTGAGGGTAAGATTGCTGATTATAAAAAGCAGGCAGAAGAACTTTCAAAACAATCTATTTCGCCAGATAGGAAAAAGAGTTTAGAAAGTGAATTTGAAAAGTTAAGAGACGAGTTCATAGATTTTCTTGAATTACAAATGTCCAGTGCGAAAGAAGTAGCCGAAATGCTTGCAAGCCTGAGAACCTTTAATTTTTCGGCACAACAAAGAAATAATCCAAAAAGAAGATAACCATGTCATGTTTTGAAACATCCACGTTTGTTAAAAATCCTGATATAATGAATCAGGAAGTTCTTGTTCAGGCTTGCATTAAACTGGGATGGAAGTTTACAAAGACTGGCAATGAGCTTACCATATTTCAATTAAATGAAAATGAAAATTTGCGAGGTGAATATGCAATGAAGATTGTAGGCAACAAAGTCACTTACAACACATTTTTTTTAAAAAATGCCTGGAGCAAGGTTAATGAGTTACAGTCGATATTCTACGAATTGAATGTAAAGTATGCAGAAGAATCCATAATCAAGGAGTTCAAGAAACAAGGATGGTCCTTTAAGAGTAACGACAAGTTCAAAGCAAATGTTGAAGAGAAGATTAGCTTTTACATGATTGGTAGAAGCAAATTACAAGGAGAATCGGAAAAAGTTGCTCAAATCAAATTTACAATTCTAAAGGATGGATCAGTAAAAACAGATAGTGATTATATTCCTATAGATATTCACGAATTAGCAGATAAAGCAATGCTTGAATTAGAAATCATAATGGGTTCGAAAAGAGAAATAATAGGTAAAGAAATACCTTTAAAATACAAGCACAAAACGTTTTGTGAAAATAAAAAAACAATATCATTAAAAAATAAATAAATGGCACAAATAACAAAAAGCAATAGTGACAATTATGGTCAAATACAGGATATGCTTAAAGCGTATTATCCTGTAATTTATTTAACAACTTTTGAATATAATCGAACAAAGCAAAAACTGATTGGCATTGCTAAGAATTTAAATAAAAACTATCAATTTTATGAATGGAATTGTGTTGATGGATTAAGTCAAATTGATTTGAAAGATAGTAGTATTACTTTTCTCGAAAATATTGAAGAGCCAGAACAGCTATTAAAACATATTTCTGCACAAACGGAAAAAGATACCGCAGAAATATATGTATTAGAAGATTTTCACGACTTTATTTCTGAAAGAAATATAAAAATACAATTAAGACAGCTTGCAGAAAAGTTGCGATTTTATCGTAAGCATATAATTATTATTTCTTCTGTCTTAAGCCTTCCAATAGAATTAGAGAAGTACATTACTGTACTTGAATTGCCATTGCCTGGCAGGGTTGATTTGGAAAGTGTTTTAAACAGGGTAGTTAACAATGCAAGTGTGGAAGTTGATAATGAACTTAAGAAAAAGTTAATAGACTCTGCCTTAGGTATGACAGTTATGGAAGCAGATTTAGCATATTGTCTAGCAGCAGTGAAAGATAAAATGGGTATAAATTCTCCAAGAACAGTTGCATTTGAGAAAGAACAGATCATTAAGAAAAGTGGACTGCTAGATTATTTTCAAGTAAATGAAAGTTTAAAAAATGTAGGAGGGATGGAAATTTTAAAAGAATGGTTAGAAAAACGTAAACAAGCATTTGATTTTAAAGCTCAAACTTGGGGATTAGCTGAACCAAAAGGATTGCTTCTATTAGGTGTTCCAGGTTGTGGTAAAAGTTTAACTGCAAAATGCATTGCTTCATTATGGAATATGCCTTTACTTCGAATGGATATAGGAAAGGTTTTTGAAGGAACTGTTGGAAGCAGTGAAAGTAACATAAGAAGAGCTATTGCTACAGCAGAGGCGGTAGCCCCATGTGTATTATGGATCGACGAAATAGAGAAGGGGCTTTCTGGTGTTCAAAGTAGTGGATCAACTGATGGCGGTACAACATCAAGAATATTTTCTACAATATTAACCTGGATGCAGGAAAAAGTTCAGCCGGTATTTGTGGTTGCTACTGCAAATGATATATCAATGCTCCCACCTGAATTACTAAGAAAAGGTAGATTTGATGAAATTTTCTTTGTAGACCTTCCTTCAGAATTGGATAGAAAAAGTATTTTCTCCATTCATTTGGCAAATGCTTTAAAAGGTACTAATCAAAAATCAGAGGACTTCGGTCTCGACAAATTGGCAAAGGAATCAAAGGGCTTTAATGGTGCAGAAATTGAAGAGTGTGTAAAAGAAGCAAAATTTACTGCATACACTGAAAATCACAATGAACCAAGGCTACAAATAATCCACCTGCTTAATGCTATCAAAGACACAGTTCCTTTATCAAAAACAATGAAAGATCAGATAGAATTCCTACGCAAATGGGCTAAAAGCAGGGCAAAACAGGCAGGTTCATTTAATAACGAAAATATCCAAGATGATGAAGAGGTTCAATTGACTAAATTCGAAAAAGAAATTAATAGGAATTTTGATTGAATCTAATATATATATTTTGTATTTTCCTTTTTGGGGTTGATCCTGTCCAGTAATCTGCACTGCTTTTGTTGGGCCCTTTTTTATGGTGCCCAATCCATTGAGATATAGCTTCTCCTTTATTGACATTTTACTCAATTCCTCCATTGAATATGTCCTATACTCTTTCTCATTTTCCACAGGTTTCTGTGAATTCTCCTTGTCTGTAATTTTATTCATTTGTATTTTTTTATAAAGGTGACATTTCCGATAAAGCCAAAGCGTCTTCCCAAGACATATTAGGATGACGTTCCATATCGGACCTTAATGCTTTTTCCTCAAGGGTTAAGTCCTTCCAATTTGCAGTCATTAATTGCTCCTGTGTTTTATCAGTAATCTTAATTGATTCTTGCATTTAGTATTTCTGATTCGTTAGGTAAGTTAAGTATACTTAAGTCTTGTAATTTTATTAGTATGCTATTAAGTTCATCGATGGATTCTTGCGTTACCGTGCCGGAAACAATCAGTTCTATTTTTTTATTAAATGACCCTATGATTTTAGCTTTTATTTCATTTTTATAATAATCTTGGTTATTGTTGTCTTGACTGAATAAAAGGTATTCCATAGGGTATCTGTTTCTTAAGGAGTGAAACCAAAGGTTACCAACAAACCCATGGACTTTGGGCTGGATGGACATTCCTTTGAGGTTTTTTAAATCCTCTTCCGTCTTTGTGTTATATATCATTGTTGTGCATTTTTAAATTAGTTAAAATATTTCCTCCGCTATCCCTAATAACTCAGCGCCACCTATCAGTAATGCTGCTAAAGGGATATGACCATAGTACAATGCCCCACAACCAATTAAACGGATAATGGATTTAATAAAGCTGATAATAAAGTGTGTTTTAGCCGAAGAGGCTTTTTCTTGTAGTTTCATGATAATAGTTTTAAGGGTTATTTAATTTTTCCATAGTGAATAAAGGCAGATGTTTTCGGTATGGATGCATAGGTTGCTTGAACCCTATCGTTTAGCCTAACAAATTTTTCGTCGTTGCCTGCGTTAATGTTAAACCCGATAATGTCGTTCACAATAAAGTGGTTCACCTCGAAATTTGTGGCATCCTTTAAAAAGTCTACTTGTTGTTTATAGTGAGCAGCGATATTATCACAGAGGCTAATCCAGTATAAACCCGTGCATCTGGGATCGGTAACCAAGTTAAACTGAATCACTCCGTTTGCATAGCCGGTATAGGTAGGAAGATAACCATCTAACATAGCCCATCTTTTAGCTACATTCCCTTGGAAGTATTTATTAATGGCTTTAGCATCCCAAGTAGTAGGTTGCGGTCCTCCGGTTTTCATAAAAAAGGTAAGACTCACGGTTTTCCCGGTTAACTCCTCTTGTTTCTTCTGTTCATCCTCTAAACGACATTTTTCTTCATACTCAGGTTCAAAATACCCATCTAAAACAAGTGCATTCCAATGGCTAAATACTTCAGGGATATTGGAAAGATGATGACTAATCCCTTCCCCCTGGTCATTGCATTTAAAAGGCGTTTCATCGGGTAGTAGGGTTAATAAGGATTGCTCAAGGTCATTAAGACTATCTGCAGATGAAATGTCCTCCAGGGTTAACCAAGTACGCGCATACACCAATATTTGGGTGCATTTGGCATGTGAAGATAGTTCTCGGACCCTTTCACGAAAATAAGTAGCCGTAAACATGCAAAGTTCTTCTCGATCCTTGATTTTTACGGCATCTAAGTACAACTTAACATGATAAGTGTGTTCGCCAATTTCCCTTAATACTGGCACAAAACCCATATGGGCCCATGCCTTAGCGAAATTAGTAAAGGTGAATTCGTTGATTTTCTCAACTGCTGGGGTGGGTGGGTGTACAAGAAAATGCTTGTAGTAACCGATGGTTTGTTTGCTCATGGTATGAAATTTTAAGGTT
>CAMBYJ010000039.1 GCA_945872015.1 Chitinophaga pinensis
GATATACTGATTGTAAATGGAGATGTTACGCCATAACGGCTAGTGATGTCTGCCTGTGTTAGTGTAACAGGATTGTCATTGTAAACATTACCATCTATAATACCATTAGGTGAGTAATTGTTTGCATAATAAGTCATTCTTGTGTTCACCTCTGCTGAATTATGGCCATACATTGGTCCTGCAGATGGGATATTGTTTTGATATTTAATTGATACAACTTCGTTTCCGTTGAGATTCAACAAATCGTTAAGTGGACCATTAACTGCAGCACATGGCGGACAGTTTTCACTTGTAAATTCTTCGAACAATACTAAGCGCTGTGATTGGCTAAATACTGCACTTGAAAACATTAAGCAAGTAATTAAAGAGTAAATTTTACGCATAATTATTAGAGTTAAAGGGTTTGATTAATTTTTTAAGAATGTCTAAATTAGAGAAAACCTATTTATTACCGCCGAATTTGAAAAAATATTTCTTTTTTGAACATAAATTCCCTAAATTTACGCTTCCAAAACAAGGTTTGAATTTTAAAAATACAATTAAAATGAAAAAAGCATTACTAGTAATCTTAATTTTAACAGGGTCTACAATTTTATCTTTCGGGCAAAATTTAGTTTTGTCTAATTATAATTTAGTGGTGTCTGATCCTAGCAACTTAAATACTTTATCTTCTATCTGTCGTTTAGATAATAATGGTGCAACGCCAGTTAACATTGTTGTTGAGCGCGATATAAACAACCTTCCATCTGGGATGTATGAATTGTTCTGTTTTGGTGCTTTTTGTAATCCTCCAGGGACAGCAGTTACAAGCTATACAACTCCCATTTCTGCTGGTGGTCGCGAATCTACATTTGAAGCGAAAGTAACACCTAATGGTAATTGCGGAACAGCATCTATCCATTATCGTTTTTATGATCAAAATAACCCTGCAGATTCAACAGGATTTACATTGGACTTTGCGTTTTGTGCACAAGGTTTAAGCGATGCGACTGAATCATTTGGTTTATCAAAACCTTTAAGAAATCCTGCTGATCAATATACTGTTTTCACATATAATCTTGCATCAAATTCATCAAGCGATAAATTATATATTTATAATATGTTAGGGTCTTTGGTGAGAACGTACGATGTGACAGGCAAGAATGGCAGTTTAGTTGTTAATACAGCTGATTTAAAATCAGGATTATATATCGCTACTTATGTTTCAGAAAACAAAGTAAGAAACAGTCATAAGTTGGTTGTTTCACATCGCTAAGACTACATCTTAAATAATTTTGAGAGGTCAGATTTTATTCTGGCCTTTTTTTATACATTCAAGAATCAATTTGTTACCTATTTTTCAAGTAATGCCTGTATGTATACTATAAACGTATTTTGTATCTTCGTAAATCAAACAATTTAGAGGAAAGATATGCCAGATTTAAAACAAGAGGCTCTTGATTATCACGAGTCGGGGAGACCAGGAAAGATTGAAGTAGTACCAAGTAAACCAACAAGTACTCAGCGCGATTTAGCATTAGCCTATTCTCCAGGAGTTGCTGCTCCTTGTTTAGAAATAGAAAAGAATCCAGAAGACGTTTATAAGTATACCGCTAAAGGAAATCTCGTTGCTGTTATTTCTAACGGAACGGCTGTTCTAGGATTAGGAAATATTGGTGCTGAAGCTTCTAAGCCAGTAATGGAGGGTAAAGGATTGCTATTTAAAATATTTGCAGATATCGACGTGTTTGATATCGAAATCGATCAAACAGATGTAGATGATTTTGTTAAAACTGTAAAAGCAATTGCTCCAACTTTTGGCGGAATTAATCTCGAAGATATTAAAGCCCCAGAGTGTTTTGAGATAGAAAAACGTCTTAAAGCAGAGTTAAAAATTCCAGTGATGCATGATGACCAACACGGAACAGCTATTATTTCAGGCGCTGCTTTGATTAATGCATTAGAAATTGCCAATAAAAAAATCAGTGAAGTTCGGATCGTTGTAAACGGTGCCGGCGCTTCTGCGATTTCTTGTACAAGTTTATTTGTTTCTTTAGGAGCTAATATTGAAAATATTGTAATGTTGGATAGCACAGGTGTAATCCGTGCCGACAGAGATAATCTCGATATACATAAAACCAAATTTGCTACCAAGCGTGATATTCATTCTCTTGAAGATGCATTGCATGATGCAGATGTTTTTATAGGTTTATCAAAAGGAAATATTCTTAAAGGCGAACATTTACGCTCAATGGCAGACACGCCTATCGTGTTTGCAATGGCTAATCCTGATCCGGAAATAAAATACGAAGACGCAATTGCTGCGCGTCCGGATGTGATAATGGCTACTGGTCGTTCAGACTATCCTAATCAGGTGAATAATGTAATTGGATTTCCATTTATTTTCAGAGGTGCACTAGATGTTCGTGCTACTCAAATTAATGAAGAAATGAAACTGGCAGCAGTGCATGCTATTGCACAACTTGCAAAGGAGCCAGTTCCAGAAATAGTTAACCTTGCCTACAATCAGCGAAATATCACTTTCGGAAGTGATTATATTATTCCTAAGCCACTCGATCCACGTTTAATTCATACGATTTCTCCAGCTGTGGCAAAGGCCGCTATAGAGTCGGGTGTTGCACAAAAAACAATTACCAACTGGACAGCTTACGAGAGTGAATTGAAGAAGCGACTTGGACTTGATAACAAGTTGATTCGTGTAATTACTAATAAAGCAAAACAGAATCCTCAACGTGTAGTATTTGCTGAGGCGGATACTTATAAAATTCTGAAAGCAGCACAAATTGTTAAAGAAGATGGAGTTGCTCATCCAATTTTATTGGGCAATAAAGAAAAAATTGCTGCGCTGATTAAAGAACATAATTTGCGACTTGAGGATGTTACAGTTATTAATCCTCGAGAGGAGCCTGAAATTTTAGCAAATTTTGCTGAGATGTTTTATCAGAAGAGAAAGCGTCGTGGATTTACTTTATACGAGTCAAAAAAAATCATGCAAGAGCGAAATTATTTCGGTGCAATGATGGTAGAAACAGGAATGGCCGATGCGCTTATCAGTGGCTTGACACGTAATTATACAGAGACAATAAAGCCTGCACTTAGGGTGATTGGTACTATGTCGGAAGTATCAAAAATGGCAGGAATGTACATTATGATTACGAAAGATGGCCCTGTATTTTTTGCTGATACTACAATTAATATCAATCCGACAGTTGAAGAAATTGTAGAGATAACTTTACTAACTGCAGCGGCTGTACGTCGATTTAATATTGTACCACGTGTTGGATTAATGTCATACTCGAATTTCGGATCATCAAATACAGATAGCGCTATTAAAATGCGTAAGGCAGTAGAGATTTTACATGCGAAGCATCCTGAACTGGTAGTAGATGGCGAATTACAAGCGAATTTCGCTTTCAATCAGCAATTACTAAAGGACAATTTTCCATTTAGTGACCTTGCAGAAACAGGTGTAAATACACTTATATTCCCGAACCTTGATGCGGGAAATATTGCTTACAAATTATTACAGACAGTAGGAGATGCTGAAGCTATTGGTCCAATTTTGTTGGGAATGAAAAAGCCAGTGCACATCCTTCAACTCGGGTCGTCGGTACGCGAAATTGTGAACATGATTACCATTGCAGTTGTTGATGCTCAAACAAGAATTGCTCAAGCACCTTTACAGTAGGAAAAATCATTTGTAAAGGAATAAAAATAGTAAGGTGATTAGTCCTAAATAACCTATAAAGGGGGTTGATTAATCGGCCCCTTTTTTCATTTTTGCACTCGAAAAAATCTTATTTTTGCTTGCATGTACGATTACTTTAATGGTAAGATTGAAAATCTGACCCCAACACATGTAACGATTGATTGTAATGGCGTAGGATACCTTCTTCAAATATCACTTTACACGTATACGGCCATCAAGGATGTAAAACAGTTTAAGCTTTTTGCGCATCAGGTTGTTCGTGAAGATGCCCAATTACTTTTTGGATTTGCTGACGAAGACGAGCGTTTGATGTTTCGTGAATTATTGAATGTCAGCGGAGTAGGTGCATCAACAGCAAGAATTATACAATCTAGTTTAGCGCCTGACCAATTGCGTTCCGTTATTTCAAAGGGCGATGCGGCAACGCTTCAAAAAGTGAAAGGTATTGGAGCGAAATCAGCTCAACGTATTATTATCGATCTTCAGGATAAAGTTAATAAGTTAAGTCCTAATTCTACCACAATTTTATCATCCTTACACAATACCAGCCGAGAAGATGCGTTGATTGCTCTTATGGCGCTTGGATTTGCGAGAGCAAGTGCTGAAAAAGCACTATTATCTGCGCAAAAACAATTGGGAAATGATGCAAAAGTGGAGGATTTAATAAAAGCATCACTCAATTATCTTTAATGAGGTAGGAAAAATACCGTTTCAGAGAGTAAATCAAGACTTTCTGTCTCTGTATTTTCAGTAATTTATTAACTTAGGGCCCTAAAGGCCAACTAATATCTGAGAATTAATAGTTTTGAAAAGTATCCGGTTTTATATTTCTGTTTTGCTCGGGATGTTGATTGTGGTTGCCCTGATTTTATCGGATAGTCCCGCTTTTGCCGAAATTCACGAAAGTTATTTCATTTTACCAGGCGATACTCCTACAACTGGTGGTGGTTCTGGTGGTTCTGTAATGTTGCGCTACCCATTTAACGATCGCTATGCCGACCCATATAGTTCACAATCTGGTTTTAGTCCGCTATACCTAAACTACCCTTCTAACATAAAAACCACTGTCGAGTATAATCCTGATAATCGTGAGTACGATATATTCGAGAAGATGGGAGATTTAGATTTCAGAAGTCCTAGTTACATGACTTTTGAGGAGTTTAAAGAATCTCAATTCAAGAAGAGCACTCAGGATTATTGGAAGAAGAAATCAAACGAAGAAAGTTTATCGCAACGAAAAGGTTTTGCTCCAAGGCTCTATGTAGGTGGTGAATCATTTAGTCGCATTTTTGGTGGGAATACAATCGATATTCGTCCGCAGGGTTCTGCTGCTTTAAGCTTCGGTTTGAATATTAGTCGTTACGACAACCCTACTTTACCAGAGCGACAAAGACGTAATACCACATTTGACTTCAAAGAACGAATTCAAATGAACGTGATTGGGAATATCGGAGAGAAGTTAAAGATTACTACCAATTATAACACAGAAGCAAGTTTCGATTTCGAAAATCAAATCAAATTAGAATATACCGGATACGAAGATGAAATTATACAGAAGTTAGAAGCTGGTAATGTTAGTCTTCCTTTGAACACGCAGTTGATTCAGGGTAGTCAAAGTTTATTCGGATTAAAAACACAATTGAAATTTGGTAAGCTCACGGTAACGTCTATCCTAACACAACAAAAAGGAAAGGCTTCTAATATCGAAGTGAAAGGAGGTGCAACAACTACCAACTTCGATATCTCGGCAGATCAGTATGAAGCAAATAAGCATTATTACTTAGCAAACTATTTTAAAGATAATTACGATAATGCTTTAAAGGATCTTCCTTTCATTAATTCTACGGTTAACATTACTCGCCTAGAAGTTTGGGTAACCAATAAGAACAACTCTACTGATAATACTAGAACAGTTGTAGGTTTTACTGATTTGGCAGAGAGTGTTCCATACAACCCCGCTATTCCTGGTTCAGGTAATTTTTATCCATCAGATACACTTTCGAACACGCTTTATCAGGATGTACTTAACAACTATCCTTCTATACGTGATATTAACTCGGTGCAAAATACGATGGCTTCTATTCCGTATTTATCTGCATCACGCGATTATGAGGTTGTACAAAATGCAAGAAAGTTAAATACCAATGAGTATACTTTTAATCCGCGATTGGGTTATATCTCACTTAATCAGGCGCTAAATACAAATGAAGTTTTAGCCGTCGCATACGAATATGCTGTTGGTGGTCAGGTTTTTCGTGTTGGTGAATTAACAACTGCAGGTATAGAACCTCCAAAGGTTTTAATGTTGAAGTTATTAAAAGGTCGTATTACAAATACGAAGCTTCCCTTGTGGGACTTAATGATGAAGAACGTTTATGCTTTAGGCGGATTTCAAATTGATAAGAAAGATTTTAAGTTAAATGTTTTGTTTTATGTAGATACAATTGGAAATCGTTTAAACTATATTCCTGTTGCTCCTTCTGAACCTAATGTTTATGCAAAAGCATTAAATCGTTTGTTCAACCTTGATAAATTAAATGTCAATAATGATCCTCGTCCTGATGGAGAATATGATTTTATTGAAGGTGTAACTATCTATAGCAATAGCGGACGAATTATATTCCCTGTTCGTGAACCTTTTGGCGGATTCTTAAGAAGTCAGTTTGTTAGTCAGTCTAACGCTGATGTATATGCGTACGATGTGTTATACGATTCTACAAAAACAGTTGCCTTGCAATTTCCTGAAAAGAATAAGTTTAGCTTGAAAGGAAGTTACTCAAGTAAGTTCGGTTCAGATATTCCGTTAAATCAATTAAATATTCCTGAAGGATCAGTAAAGGTTACTGCAGGCGGAATTCCATTGGTAGAAAATGTTGACTATACGGTTGACTACAATTTGGGTCGTGTTAAAATTATAAATCAAAGTATTTTAAATTCTGGTCAGGCAATTAATATTTCTTTAGAAAGTAATTCCTTATTCAGTATTCAGTCTAAAACGCTTTTTGGCTCTCGTTTCGATTATGTAGTGAATAAAGATTTAGTATTGGGTGGTACTATCATGCGTTTGAACGAAAGACCAATCACGCAGAAAGTAAACTTTGGCGACGAACCAATTGCTAATACTATTTGGGGTGTTGATGGAACATGGAAGCGTGAATCACGATGGTTAACAAAAGTGATTGACAAATTACCAGGCATCTCAACTAAGGCACCATCACAAATTACAGTAAGCGGAGAGTTTGCAGATTTGATTCCTGGAAATAACCGAGCTATCGGAAAAAATGGTACAGCCTATATTGATGACTTTGAAGGAAGTCAAACTACCATCGATTTAAAAACTAACGTAGGTGCGTGGTCGTTAGCCTCAACACCACAAAGTCGTTTTGCTGAGGCTAGATTAGATTCAGTTACTACATCCTATGGATTTAACAGAAGCAGATTCTCCTGGTATATTATTGATCCTTTGTTTTACAGAAATCAAAGTGGTGTAACACCTGCTCACATTACAAACAACGATATTTCTAATCACCTTGTTCGTCAGATACCAGAAAAAGAAATTTTCCCGAATAAACAAGCACCTCAAGGTCAGACGGTAATTCTTCCTGTGATGAACATGTCATTTTTTCCAGAAGAAAGAGGGCCTTATAACTATGATGTTTTGCCTACTCCCTTCTCATCAGGTGTTGATGCAGATGGTAAATTGTTAGATCCTGAAACTCGATGGGGTGGTATCATGCGTCGTATTGAGTCGACTGATTTCGAAGCGGCGAATATTGAGTTCATTCAATTTTGGATGATGGATCCTTTTAATAGTAATAGTCAAAATACAAGTGGTGGTGATTTATATTTTAATCTTGGAAATATTAGTGAAGATATTTTGAAGGATGGTAAATTAGAATATGAAAACGGATTATCGTCAACAGGTGATACATCAACTTCAAACAAAACAGTATGGGGTTTTACTCCAAAAACACAACCACCGATTATTTATGCATTCGATAATAATCCCGATGCGCGACAATATCAAGATGTTGGTTTAGATGGTGTGAGAAACGGACAGGAGTCGATTATTTTTCAGGACTATTTAAATACCTTAAGTACCAACGTTTCTCCAACAGCATATCAGCAAGCACTATCCGATCCTTCTTCAGATAACTACCATTACTATAGAGGTACTGATTATGATAATGCACAAAAGAGCATCTTAGATCGTTACAAAGAGTATAGTCATCCCGACGGAAATTCACCTACTGATAATCAAATTAACGAATCGTATACAACTTCTGCAACAACAATTCCTGATGTAGAAGATGTAAATAAAGATTTTAATCAGGAAGGCTCAGAGCAGTTTTATGAATATCGTGTTTCATTACGTCCTGGTGATATGGAAGTAGGAAGAAACTTTATTGTCGATAAAATCACACGTAATGTTTCATTGCCGAATTCAACAAACACAGACATTACATGGTATCAATTCAAAATTCCTATTCGTGATGTTCAGGGTGCTAATCCTAATATTACTAAGTATGGTGATATTGATGGATTCAATACAATTACATTTATTCGTTCATTCATGACAGGCTTTAGTGAGCCAATGACATTGCGTTTTGCTAAATTGGAATTCCTGCGTGGCGAATGGAGAAAGTATGCATACAATATGTATACTCCTGGAGAAGTAATTCCTGGTGATCCCAACTTAGGTACGTTCGATGTTTCTTCTGTAAGTATCGAAGAGAATGGAAACAGAACACCAGTGCCTTATGTATTACCTCCGGATATTCAGCAAGAAATAAATATTGGTTCTACTACTTTACAACGATTGAACGAGCAATCATTGTCGTTAAGAGTATGTGATTTGGAAGATGGCGATGCACGTGCAGCATTTAAAAATCTTGGACTTGATTTGCGTGCATATAAAAAAGTAAAGATGTTTATTCATGCAGAGTCTTTTGGAGCTGCAGATGATTTAAAGAATGATGACATCACAGTTTTTATTCGTTTTGGTAACGACTTTACTGAGAATTATTATGAGTACGAAGTACCATTGAAGATAACACCGTGGGGTGCTACTGATCAATATGCTATATGGCCGCTAGCAAATAATGTTGATCTTGATTTAGAAAAGTTTGTAAATCTAAAATTAGCACGTAATACTGCAGTTGATAATTCGAGCGGTGCAATAAATATTACAAGTTTATACTCTGAAAGTGATGTGGGAGGAAGAAATACATTATCAGTAAAAGGTAATCCTTCGTTAAGTAGTGTCCGAACAATTATGGTTGGTGTTAGAAATCCGAAGCGTGATCCAACAGATCCTAACGGTGACGATGGTACGTCGAAATGCGCGGAGGTGTGGGTAAACGAATTACGTTTAACAGATTTTGACCGCCAGGGAGGTTGGGCTGCTACTGGTCGTGTAACCGCAAAGCTTGCCGATAT
Organism: Chitinophaga pinensis; assembly: GCA_945872015.1. Classification (GTDB taxonomy): domain Bacteria; phylum Bacteroidota; class Bacteroidia; order AKYH767-A; family OLB10; genus CAINEC01. Next base: position 9,149 of record CAMBYJ010000039.1, read on the forward strand.
TGGTAACGTTGCATTAACGGGTACACATAAGTCGGTAGGATTTGGTACAATAGAGCAGAAGGTAAGCGAACGTCGAAGAAGTGCAGAAACATCTTTCAATGCAACATCTACTTTATATCTTGGAAAGTTCTTGCCTGAAAAAGCAAACCTTGATATTCCAATGTATGTAAACTATGGTACAGTGATTAATAATCCGCAATTTGATCCGTTAGATCAAGACGTGCCATATGCTGATGCGGTAGAGAATAATCAAACAGCTGCTGAGAAAAAAGAATTTAAGAAGCGCTCGCAAGATTATACAAGAACCAAAGGGATTAATTTTACCAACGTTAAAAAGAATAGAAGCGGAAGTGCGAAAGCTAAATTGTACGATATTGAAAACTTTAACTTTACCTATGGCTATGATGAAGTTTTACATCGTGATATCAATATTGAATATGATATCATTAAAACACATCGCGGTGCTATCGGATATAATTTCAATACAACTCCAAAGTATATAAGCCCTTTTTCAAAAGTATCATTCTTGAATTCTAAATACCTGAAACTGGTTAAAGATGTAAACATTAACCTTGTTCCAACAACGATGAATTTCCGGATGGATGCTCAACGTATTTACGGTGAAAAATTGTTCCGTAACAATACGGGCTATTCAGATATTGTTCGTGATACATTCTTCAATAAGAATTTTGATATGCGTCGCGTGTACGACTTTAAATATGACATCACAAAATCGATTAAGCTTGATTTCAATGCTAATAATTACGGTGTAATTGATGAGCCAGAAGGACGTATCGATACACAGGAAGATAAAGATTCTATCAAGAGTAATATTTTTGGAAAGAACTTTTTCTTAGGACGTAATAAGCAATATACGCAGGCTGGAAATGTTTCTTATCAGGTGCCATTAAATAAATTTCCATTAACCGACTGGATATCGGTGAATGTGAAATACGGATTTAACTATAGCTGGCAATCGGGGCAGTTTATTCAAGATAGTACTGGCTCATTCGGAGTAGATCCAAGAACAGGAAATACTATTCAGAATTCAAATACCAAACAGGTTAATGGAAATTTTGTCTTAACAACGCTCTACAATAAAGTTCCATTCCTGAAAAAGATAAATTCACCTAAGCCTCCTAAGAAAACAGCAACTAAAAATGAGCCTCCTAAAAACCCGAAGGACTCAATTCCGGGTATGAAAGCTCCAAAAGTGAAGCAACCTAAAGCAATTCCAGATGGTGTTCGTTTCATTGGAAAAATGATTATGGGTGTAAGGTCGGTTGGATTTACCTATAGTGAAACTAACGGTACCGTATTACCGGGATATACAAATTACTCTCAGTTGTTAGGTCAAGATTTAGATCGTAATTCACCAGGATTAGCATTTGGATTTGGTTCACAACAAGATATTCGTCCGCAGGCTGTGAATGGAAAATGGATTACTACAGATACAAGTTTGAATAACTCATTTGCTAGAAATTACAATCAGAATTTTACGGGAAGAAGTTCAATTGAGCCGTTTGATGGATTTAAAATTGAATTGAATGCTACTCGACAATTCACTCGCAATAATTCAGAGTTCTTCCGTTGGAATGGATCCCGTTTTGATTCACAAAGCATAACAGAAACAGGAAACTTTAGTATCTCTACTATTTCAATTAATACAGCATTTGTTAAAGATGATCCAACAACGTATTCCAACGCTGTGTTTGAAGAGTT
>CAMBYJ010000040.1 GCA_945872015.1 Chitinophaga pinensis
GGTGCTGGTCGTGTAGTATGGCAGGATTTAGCAATCATAAATAAATCGATTAGAGAAAATACACTTGAAAGCAATTCTCAAATAACGCAACTAATCAACGTTGCTAAATCGAGCAATTGCAATTTGCATTTAATCGGACTTGTTTCTGATGGTGGAGTGCATTCACATCTAGATCATCTTAAGTATATAACAACAGTATTGCATAAGCATTCAGTAAACAATGTATTTATTCATGCTTTTACAGATGGACGTGATACAAATCCTACGAATGGAATTGAATATCTAACAGACCTTGACAATCACCTTTCTACTACAACAGGAAAAATTGCAAGCATCACAGGAAGGTATTATGCGATGGACAGAGATAAAAGATGGGAGCGTGTGAAAATTGCATACGACGCACTTGTTGTTGGTCAAGGAGTAGCCTATCATAATTGGAAAGATGGAATTGAAGAGTCCTACAAGAATGAGATCACGGATGAATTTATAAAACCAATTATCATTACGAATAACGAAGGTTCGCCGCTTACTACAATAAAAGAAAATGATATTGTGTTTTGTTTCAATTTCAGAACAGACCGATGTCGTGAGATTACTCAGGTGTTAACACAAGAAGATATGCCAGCACACGGCATGAAAACATTACCATTGTATTATGTTACTATGACACGATACGATGATAATTACAAAAATGTAAAAGTTGTTTTCGAAAAAGATAATTTGACAAATACACTTGGAGAGGTATTAGAAAAAAATGGGAAGAAGCAAATAAGAGCAGCAGAAACAGAAAAATATCCTCATGTAACATTTTTCTTTTCGGGAGGCAGAGAAAATCCTTTTAATAACGAGTTAAGGTTGTTAGCCAATTCACCCAAAGTAGCGACGTATGATTTACAACCAGAGATGAGTGCTGAGGAAGTAAAAGATTTAGTTATTGAAGAAATTAAAAAAGAAAGTGCTGATTTTATTTGTTTGAACTTTGCTAATGCAGATATGGTTGGACATACAGGAGTAATAAGTGCCGCAGTTAAGGCTGTTGAAAAAGTGGATAAGTGTGTGGATGAAATTATCAGTTTGGGTTTACAACATGATTATGATTTTATTATTATTGCTGACCACGGAAATGCAGACAAGATGTTGAATGAAGATGGTAGTGCGAATACAGCTCACACTTTAAATCCTGTTCCAATAATTTATGTTGGCGACAAAAATAAAAAGGTAAGTAAGGGAAAGTTAGCTGATGTTGCGCCTTCTATTCTTCACTTAATGAACATCCCTATTCCGAGTGAAATGACAGGTGAAATTTTGATACTTTAAAGGTGAAAAAAACTATTTTTCTATTGCTGCTATGCAGTGTATTTACAATTAATTTATCCTTTTCTCAATCGAGATTAGGCATTTATGCAGGATACGGTACGACTTGGTATTATGGAGATCTCAATGATCGTATTTTAACTAACAATGAACTATTTGGTCATTATTGGAATGCTGGATTGGTATATCGCTTAAATAAGCGAAGCAGCTTGTCATTAAATTATAATAGTGCTTACATTGAAGGTGCGGATTCATTAGCTATCAATGATTATAACCGAAAAAGAAATTTGCATTTTCAATCAAACATTAAGGATATTGCATTGAGATATGAATATCAATTCTTCAAAAAATTGTCTACAAGAAAAAAACAATTGCTTACCCCCTATTTTATATTAGGAATTGGTGCTTTAAATCATAACCCAGTCGCGATATTTAACGACAATGAAGTTGAATTGCAACCATTGGGAACAGAAGGACAATTTATTGAAGGCGGTGAATATCCAAAGCCATATAAACTTTATCAGCTATCTGTTCCAATGGGAATAGGAGTTGAAACCAGACTCTCAAATGCATTTTCATTACGATTTGAATTAATAAACCATTGGACATTCTTTGACTATCTAGACGATATCAGTACAGTATTTGCAGATTCGACAAAGCTATCTAAAACTCCAAATGGAGAATTAGCCATTGAATTAGCAAATAATTTTGAGAAAGGTTATCCTACCGATGGAGTTGGAAGAGGTAATAAAGACAATAACGATACCTATATGACAGCAGGTATTAGTATTGTTTACAGAGTTGCCAATGGAAAGCAAGGTGGAATGAATAGCCATATAAGAAGAAAGAAAGGCAAGAAAAAGAAGAAAAACAACTGCGACGCCTACGACTAAATGAACGGATTGTTTTTACTAAATTCGCATTCGCAATTTAATCGTGGAACTACATCAAGTCATTGAATATTATCAAAACGGAAGGCAAACTTCTGAACTTTATTCGGTGCTTTTTAATGAACAAAAAAAAGCGGTTTACTTAAATGGACTAACTGGTTCTTCGAGTGCATTATTCATTGCTGGCTATTTTAATCAATTTACAGGTCCTGTTTTAGTATTATTAGGCGACCGCGAAGAGGCTGCTTACTTTCAAAATGACTTAGAGAATTTACTTGGTGAAAACAGAGTTTTATTATTCCCGTCATCTTATAAGAAGCCTTACAAAATTGATCAGATTGATGGCGCGCTCGTGCTTCAGCGTGCGGAAGTTCTAACTCGGATTAATAAATCAGACAATCTGATAGTAGTTAGTTATCCTGAAGCTATTCAAGAAAAGGTAATTACTAAAAAATCGCTTGAACGAAATACCTTAGAAATAAAATTAAACGAACGACTTTCAACTGACTTCATTCAGGAGTTTTTAATTGAAAACAAATTTGAGAGAACGGATTTTGTTTATGAACCAGGACAATTTGCAATCAGAGGTGGAATAGTAGATATCTATTCTTTTGCTCATGAACTACCCTACCGAATTGAATTTTATAATGATAAAATTGAATCAATCAGATGTTTTGATCCTTCAACGCAGTTAAGTGAGAAAAATATCGGGTTTGTAACTATTATTCCTAATATACAAACAGGAATTGTTAAAGAAGAACAAGAAACATTTTTTAAGTTCATCGCAAAAAATACATTGTTTTTTATCAAAGACTTAGAATATGTTTATCAATGTATAGAAGTATCGCAAGAAGTCACTGAACAAAATTATGGTAGTAACATCTTTTATGAAGAAGAACAAGTAGAGCGTAATATTGATGACATCTTTGATTCAATTGAAATCTTCAAAGAAAATTTAGAAGCAAGAACGATTATTGAATTTGGCAGTAAACCATTTAACAATAATGTTCCTGTTATTGAATTTAAAACAAAGCCTCAACCACATTTCAATAAAAATTTCAATCTTTTACTCGAAGATTTATACAAGAGTCAAAAAAGAGGATATACCAATTTATTGTTTTCAGATCAAGCAAAACAAGCAGAGCGAATACATTCTATTTTTGAAGATATTCCAAGGCCAGATGAATTTAAAGGCAAGGAATTAAAATTTCATACACTACTTACATCATTACATCAAGGATTTATTGATGACGAGTTGAAAATTAATTTTTATACTGACCATCAGATTTTTGATCGTTATCATCGTTTTCGATTAAAAAAGAATTATAGCAAGAGTGAATCGATTACATTAAAAGAGCTTTACTCTTTAAAGCCTGGTGATTTTATCACACATATTGATCATGGTGTGGGAAGATTTGCTGGATTAGAAACCATGGATGTAAATGGTAAACCTCAAGAAGCAATTCGTTTAGTTTATAAGGATAACGATATTTTGTACATCAGTATTCATAGCTTGCATCGCATAGCAAGGTATAGCAGTAAAGATGGTAATGCCCCAACATTAAATAAGCTTGGATCTACGGCGTGGGCAACATTAAAATCAAAAACAAAAAAGAAAGTAAAAGATATTGCTAAAGACCTGATTGCACTTTATGCAAAAAGGAAAGCACAAAAAGGATTTGCATTTACCAGAGATGGATATCTGCAAAATGAATTAGAGGCATCATTTATTTACGAGGATACTCCTGATCAGATTAAATCGACGGTTGACGTTAAAAAGGATATGGAGAAAGAATATCCGATGGATCGTTTAATATGCGGTGATGTAGGATTTGGAAAGACAGAGATTGCTATCAGAGCTGCATTTAAAGCAGCAACAGATGGCAAACAAGTCGCTGTATTAGTACCAACAACTATTTTAGCATTACAACATTACCGTACATTTAAAGAGCGACTAAAGAGCTTTCCTGTAAACATTGATTATATCAACCGATTTAAATCAAGCGCTCAGCAAACGGAAACGTTAAAAAGATTAAGCGAAGGGAAAATTGATATCATTATTGGTACACATCGTATATTGAGTAAGGATATTAAATTTAAAGATTTAGGATTGATGATTATTGATGAAGAACAAAAGTTCGGAGTATCATCAAAAGAAAAACTAAAATCGATTAAAGTAAATGTTGATACATTAACACTAACGGCTACGCCTATTCCAAGAACACTTCAGTTTTCATTAATGGGTGCGCGTGACCTTTCTATTATTAATACTCCCCCTCCCAATCGTTATCCTGTAACAACAGAGGTCCATACATTCAACGATCTATTAATAAGAGATGCCATTAATTATGAAATATCTCGTGGAGGTCAGGTGTTTTTCATTCATAACAGAGTTCAGGACATACATGATATGGCTGCTATGATTGCTAAACTTTGTCCAGGTGTTAAAATTGGTGTTGGTCATGGGCAGATGGATGGTGAAAAATTGGAAGAAATTTTAATGAATTTTATTGAGGGTGAAACTGACGTATTACTAGCTACAACAATCATTGAATCTGGTTTAGATATTAGCAATGCAAATACGATGATTATCAACAACGCTCACTATTTTGGATTAAGCGATTTGCATCAAATGCGTGGTAGAGTTGGACGATCAAATAAAAAAGCATTTTGCTATTTACTTGCACCTCCTGTAACTGTACTTACACCAGAAGCACGTCAGCGATTAAAAGCAATTGAAGAGCACTCTGATTTAGGAAGTGGATTTCAGGTTGCGATGAAAGATTTAGATATTCGAGGCGCAGGTAATTTATTAGGCGGAGAACAAAGTGGATTCATTTCTGAAATTGGTTTTGAGATGTATCATAAAATTCTTGATGAAGCAATTCAAGAATTAAAAGACTCTGATTTCAAAGATGTTTTTCCAAAAGATGAACATGCAGATTTTGTTCAGGATTGTCAGATTGATACGGATATGGAAATGAGAATTCCAGAAACGTATGTTGAAAATATTGCTGAACGTTTAAGCCTATACAAAGAGCTAGACGAAATTAATAATGAAGAAAAACTATTAGAGTTTGAAAGAAATCTAAAAGATAGATTTGGTGATGTACCATCTCAGGTTATTGATTTAATGGATACAATTCGTTTGCGATGGAATGCTAAAAAAATCGGATTTGAAAAAATACTACTCAAGAATAAAATATTTAAAGGATATTTTATTAGTAATTCATCCTCTGATTATTTTCAAAGCAATGCTTTTAACACCATCTTGAAATTTGTGCAACAACATCAACATATTTCAAAGATGAAGGAAGATAAAGGAAAGCTAAGTGTAAGCTTTACTAATATAAAAACGATTTCTGATGCTAATGCATTGCTAAAAAAAATCTTGTCGTAGCATTTATTTAATATTTACCATTAGCTAAAATTATTGGTTTAAGAGTTATATCTTTGCACCTCCAAATCCATTATCAGAACGTACAATGTTATATCTAAAAAAGAGTTTAATTCCCGGCGCTGGCAAAGGCCTGTTTGTAAAAAACGAAGTTAAAAGAGGCGAAGTCGTATGTGAATATGAAGGGGAAATTGTTCCATGGTCTGTTTGCGAAAAAAGAGCAGAAGAAGGTCATGAAGGATATGCATTTTTTATTACCAAAAACAGATGTGTTGATGCCTACTTTACAAAAGAAGCAATAGGTAGATATGCCAATGATGCAAAAGGAATTGGAAGAGTTGAAGGTTTAAAAAACAATGCACAATATGAAATCAAAACACGACAAGGTGAAAAACGTGTTTTCATTGTTGCGACTCGCACTATAAAGCCCAATGATGAGGTTTTAGTTGATTATGGCAAAGACTATTGGAAGAACCTAAGCAAGGCAAATGATTTAATGGAAAAAGTTAAATCAGAAAAAAATAAAGCACAGAAAAAAGCTAAGAAAAAATAATTCCTTAACTGCTTTTCGCCATCAGATATCCTGCATAAGTTAGAGCAATCCCAATGACAATGCTGATTAAAATATAAATTAGCATTGCTGGAATATTTCCTTGTTTAAACAATTGCAACGCCTCATTAGAGAAGGCGGAGAACGTTGTAAATCCTCCACACAATCCTGTTGTAAGAAATAATTTCCAGTCGTTGCTAATTAAACTTTTTTCAAATAATCCATAGAACACTCCTATTAACAAGCAACCCAAAAGATTTACGGATAATGTTGCATAAGGAAAATCGGGATTTATTTTTTGATTAAAAAAAACGGAGATTAAATATCGAAGTCCTCCTCCTAAAAAACTTCCTATACCGACAATAAAGAATTGCTGCATGCTTAGCGATGAAATTGTTATTTCAAATATGCATTTTTTTTTGGCACGATGATTGGCTTTTGAAAATTAAGTTCAAAAAATATAGGAGGACCCAATTATGAAAAATTTACTTTACACTTTTATTGCTTTAGTTATTCTAAATGTTAGTGCTAAAGCAAACGGATTCAGATCTAAGCTTAATATCCGGACTTTTAACGACAGATCAATCATAGTAGAAATCGACCGGATCAATTACAACAACCCTTCAAGAGAATTTATTATTACTGACTTAGCACCTGGCGACCATAAAATTAAAATTTGGACAGTTGGTGGTCAGCACCATAACTACGGACATAATACTGGAAACTTCAGATTAGTTTATAACGGATTTATAAATATTCCTGCAAGATCTAAAGTAAAAGCAGTACTGACCTATCAGAACATTCTAAAAGTAATCGACATTGATCCTCTGCAAAATAATTATCATCAAGAATGTAATAATACGATTGTTCCAAGCGGTTATGGCTACTGCGGAAACTATTACGGCAACCAATATGCGAACAATAATTACCACAACAGTCGATTTAACGAATTAAAAGATCTAGTAGCGCGTGAAAGCTTTGATGATACCAGATTAGCCATCTGTAAGGAGTATATCAGAACCCATTCGATTAACAGTAATGAGCTACGAGAGCTTTTAGGACTTATAACATTTGAAAGCAACCGAATTAATCTTGCGAAATATAGTTACCGATATGTAAGCGACCCTGGTTATTTCTACACAGTTTATAATGCTTTTACATTCGACAGCAGCGTCAACGAGTTAATCAATTGGATTAACCACCAGTCATAATCCCCACTTTTTCAGTTTCAGCCCCGATCTGTTTAACAATCGGGGCTTTTTTATGTTTGACTTATACGAATAAGGAGTAAATAATAGTTAAATTTGCACCGACTTTTAAAGTCCAACCTTAAAATCATGACATCTAACAACCAAGTTCTTGAAAGGGTAATCATCAAGTTTGCAGGAGATTCCGGAGACGGAATGCAGCTTACAGGAACACAATTTACCAATACAGCAGCGTTATTCGGAAACGACTTAAGTACATTTCCTGATTTCCCGGCTGAAATCAGAGCCCCACAGGGCACCATTCCAGGCGTATCTGGATTTCAATTACACTTTGGAAGTGTAAATATCTTTTCGCCTGGCGATTTTTGTGATGTGCTTGTGGCTATGAATGCCGCTGCATTAAAGGCTAACTTAAGACATCTTAAAAAAGGTGGCACTATCATCGTTAACACAGATGGATTTGATCCGAAAAATTTACGTCTTGCTAACTATGCAGATAATATTAGTCCCTTAACAGACGGCTCATTAGATAGTTATCGATTAATTACCATTGATGTAACCAAAATAACCAAAGCTACCTTAGCTGAATCTGGTTTAGGTACTAAAGAGATTGATCGTGCAAAGAACATGTTTGTTCTTGGTTTTTTATATTGGATGTACAATCGCGAAATGTCGTTTACAGTTAAGTTTTTAGAAGATAAATTCTCAAAGAAACCTGAGATTCTTGCTGCCAACTTAAAAGTACTTCATGCGGGATATAACTTCGGCGAAACCAGCGAAACAGCTCCTACCCGATTTACTATTAACCCGGCACCAATGCCAACGGGAACCTATAGAAACATTATGGGTAATCAGGCAACAGCTATTGGATTGATTGCAGCTTCTAAAAAAAGTGGGCTGGATTTATTTTTAGGTAGCTACCCTATCACACCTGCATCAGACATATTACACGAATTAGCGCGACATAAAAACTTTGGAGTTAAAACTTTTCAGGCAGAAGATGAAATTGCAGCTATATGCTCTGCAATAGGTGCTTCATTTGGAGGAAAATTAGGAATTACAACATCTTCAGGACTTGGCATTGCTTTGAAGACAGAAGCAATGGGCCTTGCATTAATGCTTGAATTACCACTTTTAATTATCAATGTTCAACGTGGAGGTCCGTCAACTGGGCTACCGACAAAAACTGAGCAGAGCGATTTGTTTCAGGCAGTTTATGGAAGAAACGGAGAATCTCCAATTCCCGTGATTGCTGCGAAATCTGCTGCTGATTGCTTTGAAACAGTATATGAGGCTTGCAGAATAGCTTTAGAATATATGACTCCTGTTATTTTCCTAAGCGATGGGTATATTGCAAACGGATCTGAGCCTTGGAGATTTCCGAATGCAGATCAACTAAAGCCTATCAAAGTTGAATTCACAACTGAGTTAAACGGTGATAAGTTTTTGCCTTATAAACGAAATGAAAATCTTTCGAGACCTTGGGCGATTCCAGGAACTAAAGGCTTAGAACACAGAATTGGTGGATTAGAGAAACAACACGAAACAGGTAATATCAGCTATGATCCAGAAAACCATGAATTCATGGTAAAAATGAGAGCTGCGAAAGTGGAGAAAGTTGCAGACTCAATTCCTGATCAAACTATTGACAATGGAACAGAGAAAGGTAAAATATTAGTTTTAGGTTGGGGTTCTACTTATGGCGCAATTAAAGGTGCAGTTATAGAAGCGAGAGCAAAAGGAATTGATGTTAGCCATGCGCAAATCAGACATATTGTTCCTTTCCCAAAAAACCTAGGTGATTTATTAAAGAATTACGAAACAGTTTTAATTCCTGAGATGAATACCGGACAATTAAAATCAATTATCAGAGATAAGTTTCTGGTTCCAGCAATTGGTTTAAATAAAATCAAAGGGATGCCATTTGCGACATCAGAAATATTAGCAAAAATAGAAGAACTAGCTTAGTATATACATTACCGTTAGACAACATTTTAATGGAAACAACAAACACAACAACCCCTGCAATGACAAGTAAAGATCTGGTAACAGATCAAGAAGTAAGATGGTGTCCTGGTTGCGGGGACTATTCAATATTAAAGCAAGTTCAAACTGTAGTACCAGAACTTGGAATACCAAGAGAAAATATTGTTTTTATCTCTGGAATTGGATGCTCATCACGCTTTCCATATTACATGGAAACTTTCGGTATGCATTCTATTCATGGGAGAGCAACTGCTATTGCCAGTGGACTAAAAGCAACGCGTCCAGAATTAAGCGTATGGATTATTTCTGGTGACGGTGATTCATTATCGATTGGAGGAAACCATTTTATCCATTTGCTAAGAAGAAATTTTAATGTAAATCTACTTTTGTTCAACAATGAAATTTACGGGTTGACAAAAGGGCAATATTCACCAACATCGGAAGAAGGAAAAATTACTAAGTCGACTCCAATGGGGTCTGTAGATCATCCGTTTAACCCTATTGCGTTAGCGTTAGGAGCTGAAGGAAGCTTTATTGCACGTTCGATGGATAGAGACCCTGTACATTTGAAGGAAATGCTTAGAAGGTCTAATGCTCATATTGGAACATCATTGTTAGAGATCTATCAAAACTGTAATGTATTTAATGATGGCACTTTTGAAATCTTTACCGAAAAATCAAGCAAGAAAGAAGAAACAATCTTTTTAGAAAATAATAAGCCTTTAGTTTTTGGACAGAATTCAGACAAAGGAATTATGTTGGATGGATTTAAACCTATAATCGTGTCATTAGAAGACGGAAAGCATAGTGTTAATGACTTATGGGTTCATAATGAAAGTGATTTAACAAAGGCGGGTATTCTTTCTAGATTTTTTGAAAGACCTGTTGATGGCACTGGACATTTACCTCGACCATTCGGTGTGTTTTACGAAAACAATCGTGCTTGCTATGAAACAGGCCTTAATGCTCAAATTGAATTCGCGAAGCAAAAGAAAGGAGAAGGAAATTTAGATGCCTTGTTAAAAGGTGGAGAGACCTGGGAAATCAAATAATTGCTATTCGTATTTTGCTACTATTGGCATTCGTCGTCCGCGACCAAATGACTTTGTAGAAACTCGTATGATTGGAGCAAATTGATGTCGCTTCCATTCGTTGGCATTAACCATATTTATCACTTTCGTTACTACATCAGTGTTATTCAACTTTTGAATAATTGATTGAGTACTTTTTGTTTTCTCAATATACTCAAACAAAATAGCATCTAATAAATCATAATCAGGCAAGGAATCAGAATCCTTTTGATTTGGACGTA
>CAMBYJ010000041.1 GCA_945872015.1 Chitinophaga pinensis
CTCATTGCGTCAATAGCATTCTTGAAAATGTTTTCTAAAACCCAATCGAAGAGTGCAATATTCAATGGAGCTTCTACATCATACTGCTGTGCATTTTCGAGGGAGAAAATAACTTTAGAAGAACTACGGGTACGGATATACCCAATTGCATTTTCGATAACCGTTGTAAGATTTTCTTTCTTCAATGCAGGAGCAGAACCAATCTTAGAAAAACGATCGGTGATAGTGCTTAATCGTTGAACATCTTTTTCGAGTTCAATTACAAATTCATCATCGGGCGATTTACCTTTAATAATTTCAAGCCACGCAATGAGTGATGAAAGCGGAGTTCCTAGTTGATGCGCAGTTTCCTTAGCCATACCCACCCACACCTGGTTTTGTTCTGCTTTGCGCGAAGTGCTAAAGGCGATATAGGATACTAAAAGGAATAGTGCAATTACCAGCAATTGAAAATACGGGTAGTACTTTAACTGCGTAAGAATAATCGAATCTTTATAGTAAATAAAATTTTTCTGATTGTCGGCAAAATTAATTTCGATTGGTGCGTGTTGCGATTTCATTTCCGCAAGCTGTGCATTTACAAAAGCTGGTTCGAGCGATTTAATCGAATCTAAATTACGCGTCGATAAAATTTCATTTTTATCATTCGTTAAAATAACAGGAACAGTACTGTTATCTTTTATAATTTCAAATTCAAATTGTAATTTATCGAATTCAGCAGTAGGCGATGAAAAACGTTCAGTGGCTTTCGCCCAGATTTCTATTTTCTTTTTTTCTTCTTCCTGAAGTTTAATTACGAGTCGGTTGGTATACCACAACGATCCTGCGCCAATCAGCAATGCGATTAATAGCAAAAGTTTTTTCCAGCGCTGCTTTCGAGTATATATGTTCACCTGTCTAAAATAGTTTAACCCCTTTCTGCTCGTAAAGATATCAAAATAAAGGGAATTTTAATTGTCGTATTCTATTTGTAATTCTTCTTTCTGTTGGACTTTAGGTACTTGTTTTTTAGTAGTAGTCGAATCTTTCTTTCCCCACCCAAATTCATCTTTAATAATGGATTTGAAATTTTGTTTTTCCTGTATTATTTCTTTTTCAAGGTTCTGCTCAAATCCTTTTTTATCATAAGTAATTTTAGGAGAAGAAACAGGTCCTTTCATACTCAAATAAATTCTTATTCTTCCAAGACCATCATTATCGATAGTTCCAAATTCGGTATTCATATCTTTAACTTTTTTACCTAAAATCTGTGATAAATAAAGTTGAAAATGATAATCGACAATATTGTCAAATGTATGTGTGCCTGATAGGGTTAAGTCCATAGCACTGCTTTTAATTTCCATCGTAGGAATCACAATTGTTCTGTTCTTAATCTCAATCGTATTTTTTAACGTGCTGAACTTAATATTTTTGAAATCTGCTCCCTTCACATATTTACTGAGTGCAAGCATCGGCTCAAAATTATTGAGTTCTCCATTCTCGATGGTTAAACTGCTTTGCGTATAAATGCGGTTCATATTGCAATGCAAATCCTTACTCCATACCGATGCAAACTGAAGCGTTGCCGTTACTTTCCCTTTGATATTTTTATCTGTAATTACATCTTGTCCGAAATTGCCTAGTTGATAAAACAACGTATTCATATCAATCTGTCGGATATTTGCATTACAAGTAATCAGTAAGCTATCCTTATCACGTGCATTCATTTCACCATCTAGCAATAATGTTCCTTCGCAGGTTTTAATTGATAAGTTGGAAGTGTTTAGCACTTTGTCATGTACGCCAATATCTCCTTTTAACTGCCACGCTTGGAATTTTCTAAAAGAAAGCATTCCGATATTTACGCTCATATTTAAATTAATGCGTGGATCAAAGTCGAGTCTGTAGGTTGTATCTGATGCAGTTGAAGTGGATTTATCTTCGAGCATTTCATTCAAATCAATATTACGTGAATAAAACTGAGCATTCACAATTACCGGTTGCTGTTCGGTAAGTAAATAACCATATAGGTTATCAATGTTTCCATTCAGACTAATATCACTGCCTGCAATATTGCCTTTGAAATTTTGAACGCTTAATCTGTTTTGAGTGAGTACAATGTTACCATTGAAATCGGTGAACGCAATTGCTTTCGATTTCAATTTAAAATTCACTCCTGTTAAAGCTAATGAACCTTCCGATGTCCAGCTTGTTTTTTCCTTCACACGTCCAGCAATTTTTCCATCAATGGTAAATGTTCCCGACATAGATTCAATCGTATCGGGTTTATAAAACTGACTAACTATTGCAAGATTTAAAGTAGCCTTTGTATAAATATTTACATTCGGATTGTTAAAGTCCTCTATAGTAAAATTAGCTTGTATTGGTTGGTTTTCAAGTAGAGCGGAAAAGTTATTAATGATTAACTGATCAATAGGTTGTGAGGCAGAGATTTTATTTTTATATGATCCTTTGAACGAAATCTGCGTTAGGGAATAGTCGCTACCGTTAGGTTTCATAGTTGCATTTTTAGCACCAAACTGAGCAACAATAGTTGGAGTGGAATTTTCTGAATAAATTCCTTTTACTGATAATTTAAAATCTACTTTCCCATCGCACTTATAATTATTTAATTTCTCGCTGTAGGTTCCAGGAATTAAGGATAGCAAACCTGTAATTGTAGTTTCGTTACTATTAATTGATAAATCAAATTGACGACCTTTCTCTGCTTTAGTAATTTTCCCATCTACCGATAATTCGAGTGACTCCATTTTCATTTTCGAATTTGAAAAAGAGTAAGTTTCGGTAGTTGTATTGATGTTAGTTTGTAAATCGAGTTGAACATTTTTGTGATTAATGTAATTAACATTATTCATCGCTAATTGCTTCACGTAAATATCGCCATTTGCTTTTAGGTCATAAACATCAGAAGTAAAAGCACCTTTAAATTCTGTATTTAAAAAAGACAAATTGTAGTTGTGGTTGATTTCATCATTACGATAATGGAAAGCAACATCAATTAATTCAAACGATTCGATAGCGAGCTTTACGCTTTCGCTAGTAGCTGATGTAACAGTATCTTTTTTGAAAATATCAAAATTATTTTCTCCTTTCTTTGAAGTGAACAGATTTAAATCGGCTTTATACAGACTAATTTTTTTCAATTTCAAATCATCACCTAAAACATCCCATATATTAAACAGAAAGAAAACAGACTCCGCTTTAATTAAATGATGTGATGCGTTTGAAAGTTTAACGCCATCCGAAGAAACACCTTTTAATTCAACACTGGCATACGGAAACATGCGGATGAATGAAAAATGGATATCGTCTACCTTTACAGGAACAATTAGTTGTTTGTTAATTTGGTTGACGGTAATCTCTTTCATACGTGGACCGATTACCATTGCTGCAATAAAGGCAATAAGGAAAAGAGAGCCCAGGGATATGGCTAAAACAATGAGTGCTTTTTTAGCTTTCGACATAGAGCAAAAATAGTATATACCTTGAATGTAAAATCACCGTTATTATTGTATTTCTTAAACATTATTGTTAGTAAACTGTATTTTTGAGACATATTGCCTTTTGATGAAAAAGCCTAAATATTACATTATCCTTGGGGTGAAAGAATCTGCTAGTCAAAAGGAGATTAAATCTGCTTATTACAAGAAGGCCTTTTTGTATCATCCAGATAGGAACGATGGATCAGAATATTATTTGGAAAAGCTTAAAGAGGTCAATGAAGCCTATCAGGTATTATCAGATCCAGTAAAGCGGCAACAATATGACGCCGTGTTAAAGGCAAGGGACCATATTAACTTTCAGGAGGAAATATTTTCAGTATATTATTTAAAATTTATTGCTTCTAAAACTTTTATTAAACAATTTGAAGAGGTGGTTGTTGAGTTTCGCTTTCCATCTAACGGGAGATTTTTCAAGCGACAAAATCTGGATGATTGGTATCTGGTGGAAGGGCCGCTCATTCAGCATTCTGATGTGGTGGTGGATGGTAAGGCTATTAAGGAGACAAGGATAAAATATATTCTGGCGGCTGTTAATACGGGTAATTTCAAATTTGAAGGTCCTTCGGTAGTTATCAATACTAAAAGGGTTAGTGCTGAACCGTTATATTTTACAGTAACTCCTCAGCAATGTTCCGTTTATAAAAATGAACTGGCTAGTGGAGCTCCACTTATTGTTGAGCTTAAAAAAACGGAAACGATTAAAACTAAAAGCCATATTAAAACGATAGATAAAAAAAGACTTATTATAGTTCCTATTGGTAACACTTACAAGAAGAAAGAAAATCAGATTACTCATCAGTCATTATTTATTACACTCGCGGCAAGTATACTAATCTCGTTTTTAAGTCGGCAATTATTGTTTACAGCTATCCTAGCAAGTATTTTATATTTTGTATTGCGGTTTATTCTTCGAAGAAAATCCAATCAAAAAAGTAATTCAGAAATTTTATTTTCAAATGATTTATTCCGGCAGCTTACAGCTTATGGTTATACTATTTCAAGAAGGAAAATCAGCTATTATCTAGCTTACAGGATTCGTAAAAAAATTAAAGTTTAATACAGGTTTTTATTTCTTGCCGAACTGCTTCATCGAAATCCAGACTTCAAACGAAGAGTAAAACAAATAGTAGAAAAAAGTACAAAGCGTGAAGTTCATAGCAATTGCTTTGTTCGTTAAGGCAACGATAATTATAAATAACAAAATCACCATTAACTTAAGAGCTGTAGCGCCCATATAGTAACGAATAAACGGCTGATTACCTCTTACGAGACTATTTTCAAGTCCTTTGTGAAAGAACATTGTTACAACAAAAAAGAAACCTGCAATTAGTGGATGCCACGAGAAATAATAAGGACTCCCAGTCATGCCAATCAAATGGTACAAGCCTAATGAAACAATTGATAAAATACTTAACTGAATAATGAAGTTTTTCATAATAAGAAATCCCTTTCGTAATGATTAACGAGAGGGATTATTTTTTAGGTAGAAAGTCTTTAATAAAATAATAGATAGCAGCAAATGCAGAAAACATTGCAAGCAACATTGTAAAAATTGGAAACTTCAGATGAAGCCAGAAATCGAGTTTAATTCCGAGCCATGTTAACAGAAAGATGATTAATCCCATCTGCAAACCCATGGCTGAGTATTTTACCCAGTTATTAAGCTGTTTTTTCTGCAAGTTTTTGTGCTGGACGATCCGCGTTTTTGATGTCTTTAATCAATGGACCCATACTGCAATTACCAGTGAATGATGCACCAACTTCTACTACTAATTTACCTGTTTGGATATCACCATTAATACGAGCATTTGATTTTAAGAAAAGCATTTCGCTTACGGTTGTTTTGCCGATAACAGAACCAGAGATATCTGCATTCTGACATGTAACATCACCTTCAATACTACCCGTTGAACCAACAACAACTTTCGATTTAGAGGATACCGAACCTTTTATAACACCGTCTACACGGATATCACCATTCGATTTTACTTCTCCTTCGATTACTGTTCCAGCACCGATAATATTGATAGCTCCGTTTCCAGTAGCATCAGCAGGTCTTGTGATGACCCCTTTGTTTTTTAATTGTTCAAACATAGTAGATGAGTTTAGGTTTGATTGATATTCTGCGGCAAAAATATTAATTAAATCGTATTTATCAACATTTTCTTGTTAAAAAGGTAGGGTAAGTGGCTGATTACTATAAAATAGATGTTGAAAAGGATGAAGAGAATAGGTTAATAACACTTTATTAATAAAAGAAATAGATCCTTGAAAATAAGTAAGTTAAATGGAACAGCTTTAAAAATTTAAATTGTGATACTATGGGGGCCACCACACCTCCGCCCCACGACAAATCTAGCGGTTATGGATATTCGCTCAAAGTATTAAACGCTTATATCCGTTTATATCCATTTGTTGTCGGATAATTTATTCTCTAAATCTTCCAATAAACTCATATCAATGCTGATCCTTCAAGATTCCATTAGCCCATCAGCCAATTACCCCATTTTCAAATTAGCACATTAGCACATTAGCACATTTTCAAATTAACACATATCGCTCACGCACCTCCTCCAATGTCTGAAGAATCTCTTCATAACTATTAGTAGTGACCAATTTCATTCGGTACTCTTTAAAATGGTCGAGGCCTTTAAAATAGTTGGCATAATGCCTTCTCATCTCTACAATTCCGGTAAAATCGCCCTTCCATTTAATTGAAAAATCGAGGTGCTGTTTACAAACATCTACCCTCTGAGAAATCGTAGGTGGGTCTAATTTCTCCCCAGTTTTTAAATAATGCTTAATCTCCTTAAAAATCCAAGGGTATCCTATCGTGGCTCTTCCAATCATAACCCCATCAACCCCATAGGTATTTTTCAATCTAACTGCTGCTTCTGGAGAATCAACATCGCCATTCCCAAAAATAGGAATCTTCATTCGCTGATTATTTTTTACCGCACCAATTAATGTCCAGTCGGCCGGACCTTTATACATCTGCGAGCGGGTCCTACCATGAATACTTAGTGCTGAAATACCAATGTCTTGTAGTCGCTCAGCCACATCAACAATGTTTTTGGTTTTATCATCCCAGCCCAAACGCGTTTTAACAGTAACTGGACGATTAACCGCTTTCACAATAGCGGCTGTCATTTCAACCATCTTCGGAATATCTTGTAACAAAGCAGCTCCAGCACCTTTGCAAGCAACGGCTTTCACAGGACAACCATAGTTGATATCGATAAGATCAGGATTGGCCTCGTCAGCAATAATCGCAGCTTCTATCATGGATTGAATATCAGAACCAAATAGTTGAATTCCAATAGGTCGTTCATACTCGAAAATATCCAGCTTCATCACGCTCTTTGCCGCATCTCTAATCAGTCCTTCACTTGATATAAACTCAGTATACATTAGGTCGGCACCATTTTGTTTACAAACCAAACGGAAAGGTGGATCACTCACATCTTCCATCGGTGCTAATAACAAGGGGAATTCTCCTAATTCTATATTTGCAATCTTGACCATTTGTATTTTTATCTGATGCCTCAAAAATTAAGTGGCACTGATTACCTTTGTGCAAAATTACAAAGAATGCAATTCAAAGCCATCCTTGCGCATCGCGAACCTTATAGAAAGTTTTTAATTCTGGTTGGATTAGCGCTAATATTAGCTGTTATATCATCTACACTAGGTGCATTCATCGCGCAGTTGATCACAGGAATCCACATTTTCGGTAGTGCTTCGGCGTTATCCGATTTAAATAATCCTAATGTTGTACTGGCTTTAAAAATTACACAGCTGTTTTCGGCTATAGGTACCTTTTTTATACCTCCAATTATTGCAGCGTATCTTTTTTCTGACAATGTAAAAGAGTATCTCGGAGCAACTAAAAAAATTGATGTGCAGCAAATTATTCTGGCGGCGATTTTAATTCTGATGATTCAACCCTTTGTCAATTGGATGTCGTTGATTAACGCTGGAATTAATTTACCTGATTGGCTGAAGGCATTATTAAATTCTCCAGGCAATTCAGCGCAAAAGATTGCAGAAGCATTAATGAAAGGCGACTCATTTATAAGTTTGCTGTTTAGTTGTATTGTAATTTCTATAATTCCCGCTATTTCAGAAGAGTTAATTTTTAGAGGCGTGATTCAGAAGTTGTTTATCGATTTAGCTAAAAACAAGCATTTCGGGATTATACTAACTGCCACTTTGTTTAGTGCTATGCACATGGATATAGCAGGATTTATTCCACGATTTGCTTTGGGAGCAATGCTGGGATACTTGTATGTATGGAGTGGAAGTATTTATTTGCCAATGGTGGCTCACTTTGCTAATAACCTGTTGGCTTTTTTAATGGAGATTGGTAAAAATAAAAATGCGCTTTCGTTTAATCCCGATCATTTAGGAATTGCACCTGGACAAGAAATGGTATTGGGGGCAAGTGTGTTTTTAACGTGGGCTTTACTCTTTTTAATAAGGAAAATTTCCTTACAAAGCAAATAATAAAGTACTTTTCTCAATTAAATCACCTTATTATTTTCTCCTCTGAAAATATATCTATGTGGAGTGTTGGAATATTGTAAAATCCGACTAAATTCCCTACATTTGCAGTATAAATTTTAAAAAGTTGATATGGCTATGAGAAAAGCGCGTGTTCTTTTTATTTCGAGTGAAATATATCCTTATCTGGAAATGACTGAGCAAAGTAAAATGGCGAGGTTTTTACCGCAGGGGATTCAGGAAAGAGGTAAAGAGATTCGCACCTTTATGCCGCGATTCGGAAATATCAATGAAAGACGAAATCAGTTACATGAGGTTATTCGACTTTCAGGGATGAATCTGATAATAGACGATACTGACCATCCGCTAATCATCAAAGTTGCTTCTATTCAGGCAGCGCGTATGCAGGTGTACTTCATCGATAATGAAGAGTACTTCCAACGCAAGCGTACTATACGTGATGCAGATGACTCATTCTTTAACGATAACGACGACCGTTCTATCTTTTTTGCAAGAGGTGTTTTAGAAACAGTTAAGAAATTAGGATGGTCTCCTGATATTATTCATTGTCATGGCTGGATGACAGCATTGGTGCCTTTGTTTATTAAAACAAGCTATAAGGATGATCCAATGTTTAGCGGCAGCAAGATTGTTTATTCGATTCATGATGATGCATTTTCTGAATCATTCAATAAGAACTTCGCGAAGAAGACCTTAATGGATGGTTTAACAGAAGCAGATGTGAAAGATATTAAAGATCCAAACTATGTTTCGTTAACTAAACTAGCAATGAACTGGTCGGATGCGGTTATCCAATCATCGCCAAACATCCATCCCGATGTAGAGGCAGCATTCAAGAAATTATCTAAACCAACTTTAGGGTATAAAAACCCTGAAGAATATGTGGAAGCATACGATAATTTCTATGACGAAGCGCTGATTGAAGAATCAGTGTTGGCAGAGTAATATTATTCCTACGGATTATTGCAAATTTCAATTACTTTCGTGGCATGTTAAAGTTGTCTGCGCGCTGGGTTGTTCCGGTACTACTTATATTTTCTTTTGTATTGCATTCTTGTAATGATCCTGAAATAATTGGATTGGATCTACAAGATGCTTCAGTACAACCCGGACTTTCCATCACCGATACCTTTACCATTAATACCTATACTGTAGAGGAAGATTCTTTAGTTGTTTGGGGACCATTGAAAAATTTATTAGAGGCTCCTACACTTTTTGCTGGGAGTATCGATGATCCTTATGTTGGAAAAACATTTGCAGGATTTGTGTCGCAAGTGAGAATAGGAAATACATTGTCGGCTACAACCTTTGATGTATCAACTCCCGATTCAATCATTTTAAGCTTTAATTATAAATCGATTGTGGGCGATTCGAATGCAACGCATCACATTTCAGTTTATGAATTGAAAGAAGATTTATTTCAGGATAGCACATATTATTCGCAACGTACATTTGCAAAAGGCGATTTATTGGGACATGCGGATTTAATCCCTAATCTGAAAGACTCAAGTGTAGTTGGAGCAATAAAAACGGTTCCTCAATTACGTATTGCACTCGATACTGCTTTTGCAGGTAAGTTAATGCGCGAATGTCAAACAAATACTGCCAACTTTGCGAGTAACACTGCTTTCTTATCGTACTTTAAAGGAATTGTGATTGTAGATAGCGCCGATGGAGTGGGGAGTATTGTTACGCTTCCTTCAACAAGTTTGTATCATCGTATGACGATTTATTTCTCCGGTAATAAAAGCTATCAATTTCAAATCGATATAAGTGCAGTTCGTTTTAGTAATTTTAAACACGAACGCTTAGCATTCAACAACGATAATATTGCTGATAATACGTTAGTGGTACAATCGATGGGTGGATTAAAAGACAGTATTTATATTCCTTATCTTAAGCATTTGTATGATTCGGGAAGGGTATCGATAAATAAAGCAGAACTTGTAATCAAAATGAATTCTGCTGGTAATACTTCAGGATTTAAAAATCATGATAATCTTTTAATTTTTAGAAGTGATTCAGTTGGAAAGAATACTTCCATTCTGGATGCCTTCGAATCGTCGTCGTATTATGGTGGCGCTTATGATATTGCTACTGGCGAATATCGTTTCAATATTGCACGTTATGTTCAGAATATTGTGAAGGGGATAAATGAGAATGGAAAAATAGATTACGGATTGTTTATTGCGCCAGGCGGTAATACATCCAACGCACAAAGAACCGTGTTGCAAGGTGGTTCATCAATGAAATTAATTGTTACTTATACTAAGATAAATCCATAAACTATGTGTGGAATTGTTGCCTATATCGGAAAGCGTGAAGCTTATCCAATCTTGATTAAAGGTCTTCAACGACTTGAATACCGTGGTTATGATAGTGCAGGTGTTGCATTGCTTAATAACGGGTTGCATGTTTTTAAAAAGGCTGGAAAGGTGAGCGATCTTTCAGAATTTACGAAAGATAAAAATGTAGAAGGAAATGTAGGAATGGGGCATACTCGTTGGGCAACGCATGGCGAGCCTAATGATCGTAACGCGCATCCGCATTATTCGCAAACTCAAAATTTAGCAATCATCCA
>CAMBYJ010000042.1 GCA_945872015.1 Chitinophaga pinensis
AATTATAAAAATGATATTTTATTGCAAGATGTAAATGCTAATAAAACAAAAAGTGTTTTTATCAATAACACAGATTCGCGATTTAAATTATATGTAAATGATAACGCTGGCCTGATTAACCAATCTACACAAAAAATCAATAAAACAAATCAGCGTAAGCAACTAGACAAAGAGGGCGTACCGAAAGAAAGACAAAAGGATATTAATGTAATATTCGATTTGACTGAGATGAAACAATCAACTTCAAGTTCTAGTGACACGAACACAATATACTCATCGAATTCGTTTATTGCGGAATTTTTAAAAAACAAAAAAGACATACAAAAGAATACTATTGCCTCTGAGTTTAATAACGATACCATTAGAATTGCCAAAGCAGATAGTGTTTTTTACCAAATGCCAAAACAGCGGAATTATGATATTACGTTTGCTCCTACTTATGTGCTTACCCAGTTGGATAATACACTCATCAATGAAACCTATCAAACATTTACGGGTGGAGCGGTTTTCTTTGATCCAGGGTTAAACGCATTGTTTAAAGTTGGATTAAATGATTTAATGGACGACTATCGATTAGTTGGCGGAGTTAAGCTTTCAGGAAATTTAAATAGTAACGAATATTATTTGAGCTATGAAAATTTAAAACATCAGACAGATCAGCAATGGAGTTTTTATCGTCAGTCGAGAGAAGAAATTTACACTTTTAATTACTTAAAAATTAATACGCATAATTTACGCTACGCTGTACGTTACCCATTTAATGATTTGACTTCTTTGCGCTTATCGGCATCGTTCAGAAATGATAGAATTGTAAATTTAAGTACCGACGTTACTAATTTACAAGCTCCAACCAACCATCAAAACTGGGTTAGCTCACGACTTGAATTTGTGCATGACAACACTATCAATACAGGCTTGAATTTATTAAATGGCATTCGATATAAGTTGTTTGCTGAGTACTTTAATCAACTCGACAGAAGCAAATCTGATTTAACTGTATTAGGATTAGACGTTCGTATGTACAAAAAAATTCATCGTCAGATAATCTGGGCAAATCGTATTGCTGCAAGTACATCCTTCGGAAACGATAAATTGATTTATTATTTAGGATCAACCGATAATTCTTTCACGCCAGTAAATAATTTTAATCAGAATATTCAAATCGATTATACAAAGAATTATGCATTTCAAACCGTAGCGTCTAACCTTCGCGGCTTTACGCAAAATATTAGAAACGGAAATAGCTTTGCATTAATCAACAGCGAAATAAGATTCCCTATATTCCAATATTTAATTCGTAAGCCTATCCGAACAGATTTTTTTAGAAACTTTCAAGTTGTTGGCTTTGGTGATATTGGAACAGCATGGACAGGCTCATCGCCTTATGGAAAAAACAATTCCTTATTTCAAGCAGATTATCCCGGAA
Source organism: Chitinophaga pinensis (assembly GCA_945872015.1). Classification (GTDB taxonomy): domain Bacteria; phylum Bacteroidota; class Bacteroidia; order AKYH767-A; family OLB10; genus CAINEC01. The sequence continues at coordinate 1,427 of CAMBYJ010000042.1, forward strand.
ACCCTATTAGCATAACAGTAACAAAAGATATTGAACCTATAGTTGGTGGATATGGCTTTGGATTAAGATCAAGAGTGCTGGGCTATTTTGTTCGAGCTGATTGGGCATGGGGAATAGATGATGGAGTTACGCAACCACGATTATTTTATTTTTCATTAGGACTAGACTTTTAAAAATTGCATTCATGATAAACCCTGAATTAATTCAAAAAATCGCAGAGAAGAACTTCAATGAAGTTTTATCGATTAGACGACATCTTCATATGAATCCTGAATTGTCATTTCATGAATTTGAAACTGCAAAATTCGTTGCTTCTAAGTTGAAAGAAATGAATATTTCATTTCAAGATAATGTAGCAGGAACAGGATTAGTTGGAATTATCAGAGGGAAAAATGATAATGGGAAAGTTGTTGCATTAAGAGCAGATATGGATGCTCTTCCAATTCATGAGGCCAACCAAGTTGATTATAAATCGACGAAGGAAGGTGTAATGCATGCATGTGGACATGATGCTCATACTGCATCTTTATTAGGAGCTGCTTCTATCCTAAATGAATTAAAAGATCAATTTGATGGTACGATAAAATTACTTTTCCAACCAGGAGAAGAAAAATTACCCGGCGGTGCCTCTTTAATGATTAAAGAAGGAGCGCTTGAGAACCCAAAACCAAATAGTGTAATCGGACAACATGTAATGCCATTAATACCTTCGGGAAAAGTTGGATTCAGAAGTGGAATATACATGGCGAGTACTGATGAGTTATATTTAAAAGTTATTGGCAAAGGCGGACATGGAGCAATGCCTCATTTAAATATTGATCCTGTATTAATAACTTCTCATTTAATCGTTGCTCTACAACAAATTGTTAGCAGAGTTTCCAATCCAACAATGCCAAGCGTATTATCATTTGGTAAAGTAATTGCGAATGGCGCTACTAATGTAATACCTAACGAGGTTTATATTGAAGGTACATTCCGAACGCTAAACGAAGAATGGAGAGCTGAGGCACATCAACATATGCTTGATATGGCACATCAGTTAGTACAGTCGATGGGTGGACGATTAGAATTCGAAATCAGAAAAGGATACCCAGCTTTAATCAATGATGAAGCTTTAACGGCCAAAGCAAAGATGAGCGCTATTGAATATTTAGGAAATGAAAATGTATTAGATTTAGATATCTGGATGGCCGCGGAAGATTTTTCATTCTATTCACAAGTAGCTCCGGCATGTTTCTATCGTTTAGGCACACGAAATGAAAGCAGAGGAATAATAAGCAGTGTACATACTCCTACTTTCGATATCGAAGAAGAATCGCTTAAAATTGGTGCAGGACTTATGACCTATCTAGCTTTGAAAGAATTGCGTTAATCGACTTATCCAACTTTTATCATAGTTAATTGTGTTCAATAAGTCGCTTGTAAATGACTCAATATTATTATAACGGCTATTCATACCTGATAGTAACAGCTCCTCCACTTGTTCATTATTTAAAACATTCGGAGGTAAATTAAACGTATGTTTATTAGAAGCTTTATTAAGCACATTTACCAATTGAAAATGTCGGTTATTTATTTGATCTAATTTTTTGTTTAACATCAGATGCATAATCAGTTCGGCATTTACATTTGAGAATGGACGCTTATTAAAAATTAATTCGTAGAGCGTAATTGACAACGCATAAATATCAGTACGGTTATCAATTATTGTATTCTTCTTCAAGAGTAATTCTGGAGCAGCATAAATAAGCGGGAAGTGTGTTACCTCTTCTGAAGAATAAAATGGCCTTACCATATCCAAGTCAATTATTGAAACAATTGACTTCGCTGAATCATTTGATGTACTAACTAAAATATTGTGAGGTCTGATATCTAAATGGACCAACTGCTGCGAATGCAAACTTGCGAGTGCTTCAGAAATTTCAGAGATGATTCTTTTTAAAAGTAAAATCTTTTTCTCGGAAGCAAACCAATTAGTGTTCTTCAAATCAATTAAAGAAATACCATCGGCAAAAGACCTTATTAAATAAACATGGTCGTCACTTATAATTCGTTCAATTGATTTGACAAAGCAATGATGAGTGATTTTTGATTCATGAATATTTTCCGCGTTATATTCACTCAATCGCTTTATCAAAACTGATTGTCCGCTATTACTTTCACCTTTAAAGACAATACTGAACTTACCAGGCTTTTTAAATGGCCTGGACTCATCAAAATAATATTCGTTGTATTTTCCTTTGAGCCTAATCAAAAATATCAGGCGCTATGAATTCGCATTAATTCTTCTGCTTTTTCTACCATGTTCTTTGAACCGATAAACAAAGGTGTGCGTTGGTGCAATGACTCCGGTTGAACTTCAAGAATTCTATCAAATCCATTACTCGCTTTCCCTCCTGCTTGCTCTGCAATAAAAGCTAACGGATTAGCTTCATAAAGCAATCGCAACTTACCCTTTGGCGACTTTCCTGTTGATGGATAAATATAAACACCACCCTTAATCATGTTACGGTGAAAATCGGCTACAAGCGAACCAATATAACGCGATGAATAAGGACGATTGGTTGCTTTATCATCCTCTTGACAATACTTAATATACTTTTTAACACCGTCAGGAAAATGAGTGTAGTTTCCTTCGTTGATACTGTATAGAACACCATCTTCAGGAATTTTCATATCAGGGTGAGACAAACAGAACTCTCCAATAGAAGGGTCTAACGTGAATCCATTAACCCCTTTCCCAGTAGTATAAACCAACATTGTACTTGATCCATAAATAACATATCCTGCAGCTACTTGCTCTGTTCCTTTTATCATAAAGTCGTCGATGGTAGTTGCACCAATGCGATCCGACTTTCTCCTATAAATAGAAAAAATAGTTCCTATGCTCACATTAACATCAATGTTCGATGAACCATCCAAAGGATCAATACAAACTACATATTTTGCATTTTGTGAAACAGGACTTTCAATCTCGATTAAATCCTCATTTTCTTCTGATGCAACAGCAAGACATTCTCCGCCTGAACGTAATGCATTAATAAATTGTTCATTAGCATAAACATCAAGCTTTTTCTGATCTTCTCCTTGCACATTTGTTTCGCCCATATCACCAAGAATATCTGCAAGACCAGCTTTATTCACTTCGCGATTAACCAATTTTGCTGCTATGCCGATATCACGTAACAATCGAGATAACTCTCCTTTAGCAAACGGAAAATCTGATTGACGTTCGATTATAAACTGACCTAATGTAATAAAGCGACGTATTGGCTTGTGAGTGAACATAAACTATTTTATTTCCTGCAAAGATAATTGAAAATAGAAATTTAAAATCAGATTTTAGTATTGATTTGACACTTCGAATTGTTCAAAAAAAATATGCAACAATGTTCATTGCATTTTATAATGAATTAAAATTGTAAGATGAAAGTACTCTTGCTTGAAAATGTTCATCCTGCTGCGATTGAATTATTCAAAAAAAATGGATTCAAACACATTGAGATAATCAATGGATCCATGAGTGAAAAAGAGCTTATTAATAAAATTAGCGATGTTTCCATTTTAGGAATTCGATCAAAAACACAAATCACAAAAAAAGTATTATCGCATGCCAATAACCTATTAGCTACAGGCGCTTTTTGTATAGGAACTAACCAGATTGATATAAAGGAAGCCTCAGAGCGGGGCATAGCTGTTTTCAACTCGCCTTTTTCAAATACTCGTTCGGTAGCTGAATTAATAATTGGACTTTGTATTTCATTACTAAGAAGAATTCCTGAAAAAAATAATGCAGCCCATAAAGGTCAGTGGTTAAAAGAGAGTGATGGTTGTTATGAATTAAGAGGGAAAACGCTAGGTATAATTGGCTATGGACATATTGGCTCACAGGTTTCTGTTTTAGCTGAAGCAATGGGAATGAAAGTGGTGTTTTATGATGTAACCAATAAACTTGCATTAGGTAATGCCGAATCTTGTAAGTCACTTGACGATCTATTAAAAAAATCAGACGTTATTACACTTCATGTTCCTGGAAATAGCGAAACAAAAAACCTTATTAATTCATCACGAATAAAGAAGATGAAAAAAGGTGTTCATCTTATCAATTTAAGTCGTGGAGATGTTTTAGACACAGTTGCTATTACCCGAGCTATCAAGGAAAAACATATTGCAGGTTTAGCTGTTGATGTTTTTCCGGACGAACCAAAAACGAATAAGGACAAATTCATATCTCCGTTACAGCATTTACCGAATACTATCCTAACGCCTCATATTGGAGGAAGCACAATTGAAGCTCAGGAAGCGATTGGAATTGATGTTGCAGAAAAACTAATCACCTTTGCAAAAACAGGATCGAGCTTAGGAAGTTTAACTGTTCCTGAAATCAATTTGCCATTAATAAAAAATACAAATCGTATATTACATATTCATCGTAATGTACCAGGTGTCTTAAGTGAAATCAACGGAGTGTTATCAAAAATGAAAGTAAATATTCTTGGTCAATATTTGCAAACCAATAACGACATTGGATACGTTGCATTAGACATCGACAAAAAAGTAAATCAGCATTTAATACAGGAATTAGAGCTTGTAAAAAACACTATCAAAACTAGAAACTTATAGCCCAATGAGTAGCAAAAGAATTTATTACTGGTTTCTTTATTTGATAATTGTTGTTATTGCAACTTACGTTTTTAAAAGCTTACAACAGACATCTTTGTTTGAAGACAAGATGAACAAATATACAGCCTGGATTATTTATGGAATTATTGTTTTAGCAGGCTACAAAAATTTTGTCTACGACCCAAGAAACAAGAATGAGTAGTTATAATGCTAACTCTTTCAAATAAGCTTTTACCGTATTTTCTAATCCCATATACAAAGCATCGCTGATGATCGCATGCCCTATGCTGACTTCTGCAATTTCAGGAATAACCTTAACAAAATAACTTAGGTTTTCCAGCGATAAATCGTGACCAGCATTAAGTGTTAGTCCACTTTGCATTGCTGCATCTGCAGCCTTTCGAAAAGGTGCTATACTTTGTTCACGATTAATGGAATAATTTGCCGCGTAGGCCTCGGTATAGAGCTCTACTCTATCACAGCCTGTTTCCTTTGCAGCAAATATCATTTCAGGATTAGGATCAATAAAAATCGACACTCGGCTTCCGAATGATTTTAACTCTTGAATCGTATCACTTAAAAAATTCTTGTTTGCAATTGTATCCCAACCAGCGTTAGAAGTAAGAACATCTGGAGCATCGGGCACAAGTGTAATTTGCTCAGGCCTTACATCCTTACAAATTTTTATAAATTCAGCAGTTGGATTACCCTCGATGTTAAATTCTGTTTTCAATACTTTTTTAAGATTGTAAACATCATCGTACCGAATATGTCGCTGATCAGGTCGGGGATGTACTGTAATGCCATGTGCACCACACGACTCGATAAAAAGTGCGGCTTTCACTACATCCGGAATAGACCCTCCTCTAGCATTTCTTATGGTTGCTATTTTATTGATATTGACACTTAATTTTGTCATTGGTAGAGTGGCTTTAGCTGTTTTTACTTTTCGTTGATAAAATAGCGATGTACAAAGTCTATTTATTAGGCGAAAATACTATGTTTGTCCAATAAGAGAACAATTTTTACTTATAATCGTTTAAGAACATATGTTTGCGTCTAATTTAATAACTGATAGTGTCCCTCCATTGAAACTCACCGATACCTGCGGAAGAGCATTAGTATGGATGGATGAATTGCGCGTTAATGCATTACCAGTTATTGATGGCACCAACTATTTAGGAATCCTTCACAAAACAGATGTATTGAAACCTGAATTAAAGCAAACAACTTTAAAAAATGCTGACATCAATCTATCAAAGGTTTCTGTATTTCATAATCAGCACGTTTACGAACTAACAAAAATTGCTACTATAAATAAACTCGATATTGTTCCAGTAATTGATGATAGTAATCATTATTTAGGGTTAGTAACAGTTAACGACTTAGTTGCCTATTTTGCAGAGAGCAAAAGTGTTTATATGCCTGGAGGAATTATTATTCTTGAAATGGGCTTTAAAGATTATTCGATGAGCCATATAAGCCAGATTGTAGAATCAGATGGAGGGCATATCTTGAGTGCAAGTGTTTCGGCAACTAAAAATCAGCAAACAATTGAAATCACTTTAAAAATTGACAAAGTTGATTTATCAAGAATACTAGCGGCATTTTACAGATATAATTATAATGTTACTGGATCGTTTTCACAAAGCGAATTCAACGATGATTTAAAAAATCGTTACGACTCACTGATGCATTACTTAAATATTTAATTTCAGATTTGAGATCGAATTTATCCCCTATTCTTTTCAAACTACTACTTTCTGTTTTCCTACTTAGTCCATTTTGTTCGTTAGCTACATCAGATGATACTTCTACTGTTTTCATCAAAGAAATATTAATTATAGGCAACAAGAAAACAAAATCATCAATTATTTTAAGAGAGCTTCCGTTTAGTCGTAACGATACAATTAACAATCTTGATAGTGTACTGGTTAGATGTAAGGAAAACCTAATGAACATCGGATTGTTCAATTTTGTAGATATTAATTACATCAAAGAAGATCCGACAACTGTTATTGTTTATATCAGTGTTTCTGAAAGATGGTATTTATGGCCCATGCCTGTTTTTGAATTAGCAGATAGAAACTTTAATGAATGGGCACAAAACAAAGATTTGAGCAGAACGAATTATGGCTTGAATGTCAGACAAGATAATTTCAGAGGTCGCGATGAAATTTTACAGCTTCAATTTGTTTATGGATATTCTCACCGTCTAGGAATCAATTATACGGTTCCGTATATAAATAGAAAACAGAATATTGGCTTATCGGCAGGCTTTCTCATTTCTCAATACCATGAAATTACCTATGATGTAGTTGGAGACAAACTACAATTTTATAAGAATGAAGATTTATATGTCCGAAAAGATTTTTCAAGTTACGTACGAATCAATAAACGGAAAGGTATTTATAATTATTTTATAACGGGCTTGGATTACCGAAGAAACAGTACAATCGATTCTGTTCTTATGTTAAATCCCTCTTACTTTGTAAATCAATCAACCTATCAGCAAGCCCTCACACTTTCTTGGGGTTATCGATTCGATAAACGAGATTATCAACCATATGCTTTAAAGGGAACCTATTTCGAGTTTGATGTTTTTAAAAGTGGTTTTGCCGCATTGAAAAATGAACCAGAAATAATGGCTATTTCTACTGGAATCCGAAAATACTATAAACTAAATGACAAATTTCATTTTGCAGCAATGGCAAAAGGACGTTTAACACAAAGATCTAAAGCTCCATTTTTTAATCAACGAGCTATTGGTTATGGACAAGATTACATTAGAGGTTATGATTATTATGTAATGAATGGTCAGAATTATTTATTGATGAAATCGCAGTTCAAATATACATTGATGAAAAGACGAGTGTATAGAACTTCATTTATAAATTCAGATAAATTCAATCAGATTCCAGTTGCGATGTATATAAATTTATTTGCTGATGGGGGTTATGTTCAAGACAGATTCTACAGCCAATTTAATAATCTTTCAAATAAATTTCAGTATTCATATGGTATTGGATACGATTATGTAACCTATTATGATTTAGTTTTCAGATTTGAATATGCCTTTAACCGAATGAAAGAATCTGGATTTTTTTTCAGAATAGGGGCTGCATTTTAATTTTAACATGAATTGAATTTATAACTTTACATCATGAAGATTGCATTGTACGCCCGCCAATTATCTGAAAGTAGTCACGAAGTTGCCCTACAGCTTATCGGAGAGATTTTAAATCGTGGTGCAATGCCAATCGTTTATCAACCATTATTTAATCAATTAAAATCCGCTTTAAAACATCACGATCATTTTGAGCTTTATAACTCAGGTTCTGAAATACGAGGCAAGGTAGATTTTATATTCAGCATTGGTGGCGACGGAACAATTTTGGACACATTAACTCAAGTACAAGATAGCGGCATACCAGTTTTAGGAATTAATGTTGGTCGTTTGGGATTTCTTTCAAGTATCTCTACGCAAGAAATCAATCAATGTCTTGATTCATTATTCAAAGGTCATTTTACAATCGATAAAAGACGATTATTAAGACTCGACTCCAGCATCAATCTTTTTGGAGACGTAAATTATGCTTTAAACGAACTTACAATCCATAAGAAGGACAGTTCAAGCATGATTATCATAAACACCTATATCAATGGAGAATATTTAAATTCATACTGGGCCGATGGATTAATTATCGCCACCCCGACTGGGTCTACGGGATATTCTTTGAGCTGTGGAGGTCCAATCATTGCACCTTACTCTGAAAACTTTGTAATCACTCCTATAGCACCTCACAATTTGAATGTCAGACCAATTGTAGTATCTGATGAGAATGTAATTTCCTTAGAAGTTGAGGGCAGGTCACAATATTTCATTGCATCATTAGACTCGAGATCAGTTACAATCGACTCCTCCGTATCATTAGCCATAAAAAAATCAGATTTTACTATGAATTTGCTGAGAATAGGCAACGATAATTTCCTCGACACTTTGCGAAAGAAACTAAATTGGGGACTTGACTCAAGAAACTAGTGATAGAATTGAAGCTATTTTTTATAAAAATGACTGATTTTTGAGCGAAAATGTTATTTTTGTCCATAAGACTCATGTCGCTCAGTTATGAAAAAGAATTTATTTCTAGTATTAGTATTCATCCTCGCACTTACCACTAATTCGGATGCACAACGTCTGCGTTCAAGATGGAAAGCTTATCGTTACGAATGGAGTGCAGGAGTTGGCGCTTCTAACTTCCTTGGTGATTTAGGTGGTGCAAACCAAATTGGAACCAATGGATTTAAAGATTTAGAACTTTCTTTAACTCGCCCATCATTTACAGTAGGCTTAAAATATAAGTTGACGGAGTCAATAGCTCTACACTCTCATGCAACCTATGGCCAAGTTAGAGGCGATGATAAATTAACGGACGAGTTTTTCAGAAATAATCGCAATCTTAATTTCAAATCAAATAT
>CAMBYJ010000043.1 GCA_945872015.1 Chitinophaga pinensis
AAGGATATTTAAACGGTACTCTTTGCAGCACAGGATATGTTCCACCTTCACCAGTTGGTATTTCAGAAAATGTGATGAAGAATTTTACAATCTATCCAAACCCTTCTCACGATGTTTTATCAATTAATTTTGATAATGCTAACAGGTTAGAAGTACTAAACCTATTGGGACAAACAGTTTATTCGGAAAACATTGAAGGTATGACTTCAACTATTATGAATACTACGGGTTTAGTTAATGGAGTTTATTTTGTAAAGCTATTTACAAATAAAGGAAACGGTTTACATAAGTTAGTCGTTTCGCATTAATAGTTACATTAAAAATCTTGTTCAGAAACAGACATTACTTCTTGTAGTGTCTGTTTTTGTTTTTCCATTTCTTCCAATTTGATTTGCTTAATAAAATCACTGTACCAGTAACCAGAATTTTTAATTGTGCGTTTCTGATTTTTATAATTAACATGTACAATTCCAAATCGTGGAGCAAATCCTTCTGACCATTCAAAGTTATCCAGCAACGACCATAAAAAGTAACCGTTTATTTTCATTCCTTCTTCTTTCGCTCTTAATACTTGTCCAATATAATCACGTAAATACTTAATTCGTTTTTCGTCGTTTATTTCTCCATTGCTATTTACCTCATCTTTAAAGGCAGCACCATTTTCGGTAACGTATATTTTTGATATATGACGATAGGAATTAAACTTCTTTATCATTTCATAAATCGATTCGGGATACACTTCCCAATTCATTACAGTACTTTCTACATTTCTGCTTTTAGCATCTACTATTTTAGCTTTTAAAACTGGCTGAATGATACTATGCTTCACTACCTCACGCGTGTAGTTTTGAATACCAATAAAATCGGGAGTTGCTTTGATAAGCTTATTGTCGCCAGGCAACATGTATTTTTCTAATCTTGATAAAAAAGGTAGTTCATGAATGGGATATCCATACCCAAATAACGGTTCAACAAAGAGTCTGTTTATTAATGCATCTACTTTATTCACTGCGATAATATCCTTTTCGCTATTTGCATTCATTGGGGAAATATGAGAACATGAAAAGGTTGTACCAACATGCGAATCTTTTATTAGTTCTTTTAATGTTTTGATTCCTTGTGCCTGACAAATAGCAGTATGATGTAATGCTGGAAAATAATTGCTTTCTCCTTTTCTTCCTGGTGCATGAACGCCGAGATAATAACCCGCACCAGTAAACACTACAGGTTCATTCAACACCATCCAGTTCTTTACACGATCTCCTAATTTTTTTGCAACTACTTCGGTGTAACGATTAAACCAGCTAATAATATCACGATTTGTCCAACCACCTTTTAATTCGAGCGCATGTGGTAAATCCCAATGATAAAGCGTAATCCAAGGATTGATATCATTTTTCAAACACTCATCTACTAAACGATCATAAAAATCTAATCCCTTATGATTTATAAATCCATCACCAAACGGAATTACCCTTGGCCATGAAATAGAAAATCGAAAATTATCAATCCCTAAATGTTTTAAAAGCTGTATATCGTTTTTATAGTGATACAAAAAGTCACAGGCATGATCTCCTTTATGATTATGCTGAATTTTATTTTTTCGTTTGCAAAACTCATCCCATATGGATGCTCGTTTACCATCAGCAAATTTCCCACCTTCTATTTGATAAGCAGAGGTAGCAACACCCCATACAAATTCATCTTTCATGTTTAAGCAGTTTCTAATTGTTCCCCAGCTATTAATCTTCGCAAGAAACTGGTATCACCTTTTACGCTATTATCTAACTTTTCAAATGCATGTTTTTTAATAATTAAGTCTAGAAGCTCTTCTGTGTTATCCTTATAATTGACTTTAATTGGTTTTGCATTTTCAATCCACTCAGAAACAAGGTCGATATTTTTTTTCTTTAAGCTTTTGATAACAGTTACTCCCATCGATTTTAAAACAGCTGCATTACAATGTTGTTCAAATTGATTTTTCATTGGAATAACTAATAACTTTTTCTTTAAGAATAAGGCTTCGGAAGTTGTACCAAATCCAGCATTAGTAATTACTCCTTTACAGGTAGCTAAGCTTTCTATAAAGGGTTCGCTTTTTAATGGGAAAACGGTAAAATTCCCTTTCTTATAGGCAATTTTTGCATGTTTGCTAAAAATTTGAAAAGGAACCGTAGATGCATATTTTAGTTTTTCTATAATGTATTTGTCATCGTAAGAAGGAAGATAAACAGTAATATGATTTAATGATTTTACTTCTGCATTTCTAATTGATTGTCGGATAATAGGAGTGGATACTGTTTTATCAAAACTAATAAAATGAAATCCGTATGAATGACTAACGGGAGCGTATTTACGCAAAACTAATTTTCCAATTGGATCAGTGAATTTTGGTTGTGCTGCTTTCGGATGCAATGCTGCTGCCTGATTACTTAAGCCAATACAAGGTTTGTTCTTTAGCTTGGCGGCCCAGCAAGAGATAGGCTCAAAATCGCTAATGATTATATCGTATTTCTCTACTGGAAGCGATTTAATTTCACTGATTAGTTTTTTAGTATCAAGATTTAAGTAAGTCTTAGTAAAATCAATTCCACCTTTTTTACCAAATGCAAATCCAAGTCCGTTAAACTTATACTTTATTTCAAATGGCAGTTCTAATTCCCATTGTGAAGAACTTACTAATACATCCACATCACCTTTCTTTTTCAGGATAGGAATTATTTCAAGCGCTCTGCTTATATGTCCATTGCCGGTACCTTGTATCGCGTATAATATTTTCATTCTTGGTATTCGTGGTCGTGATTAATTTCCTTGATTAAAAGTTGAAATAAATCTTTATTATTCATTTGTGATAACTCATCTTCTTCTGTGATATCATCACTTTTTACGTGTTCATGTTTATAAATTGACCACTTGCCTTCGTGATATTCGAGTGCTGTCAGGTTCTCAATCCAATCGCCAGAGTTTAAATAAACAACACTACCATCGTTGTTAGTTATTGTTTTTATTTCTGGATGATGGATATGACCACAAACAACATAATCGTATTTTTTAGCAATGGCAATATCTGCGCAAATCTGTTCGAAGTCGTTGATAAACTTTACCGCCTTCTTCACACTGTTTTTGATTTTTTTAGAAAGTGAAATTTTTTCGCGTCCTGTTTTTTCTAAAATAAAATTGGCAAATCGGTTTAACAGAATTAATGTATCATACCCAATAGCTCCTAACTTAGTAAGCCACTTCGCATGTTGCATGGTAACATCAAAAACATCTCCGTGAAAAATCCATGCTTTCTTGCCGTCTAGTTCAAGTATTAGTTTATTCTCAATTGAAAGGTTGCCTAACTCAAATCCAACAAATCGCCTTAGTAATTCATCGTGATTTCCTGTTATATAATGTACAGGAACACCTTTAGAGGCAAAACCAATAATTTGCTTAACAACTTTTAAGTGTGACTTTGGAAAATAATTTTTACTGAACTGCCAAATATCAATGATATCACCATTCAGAATAATTACTTTGGGCTTGATTGTTTTTAGGTAACTAACTAATTCTTTCGCATGACATCCATAGGTACCTAAATGGATATCGGATAAAACAAGAACATCTATTTCCCTTCTTCCTTTGAAGTCAGTCATGTTTAATAATTACATTTCTTCTGCAATTTCAATACGACTAGTAAGATGTTTTAACGGCGACAAATACGAGGTCATACTTTGTATGAAAAGCCACTCGGTTGTTTTCCTGATAAATTGAGTAAGTAGTCTTTTGAATTTCACAATACAATTTTAACCTAACATTATTAGGATAAAGTCATCGTATCGTTAATCAATTATTAATTCACTAGTGAAATTACTCCACTACAAACCAAGGGTTCAATAAATTCTCCTTGTTGTAAACTAACGGTTGGTTACTATCGGTATGACGTACCGATAATCCTGCGCCTAACGCAATAGCATGTCCTGCAGCAGTATCCCATTCCATGGTAGGAGCAAAACGAGGATAAACTTCTGCAGCACCTTCGGCAACTAAACAAAGTTTTAAAGAGCTGCCTTTAGAAATCAAATTGATATCGCCATGTTTTGCTTTTAGTTCATCAATAAAAACGGTAGTTTCTTCGCTCATATGACTACGACTTGCAACAACCGTAAACATACGATCTCCTTTTGCAATTGGTAGTTTATCGCTGGTTTTAATCAACGACTCAATAAAATTTTCATTGCTTACTAACGCTAGCAATTCATCAATACCGCAATTTAATTTGTAAGCACCAACACCTTCAATCGAAAAATATAAATCGTTTATTACAGGTGCATAAATTACTCCGCCTACTGGAGTTTGATTTTTTATTAAGGCAATGTTAACGGTGAACTCGCCATTGCGTTTGATGAATTCTTTCGTTCCATCTAACGGATCAACTAACCAAAATAAGTCCCAATTATTTCGATCGCTATAATCAATCGATTTACCTTCTTCACTTAAAACGGGTAGTTCAGTGCTTTCTAAATATTTTACAATTTCAGAGTTAGAACGCTTGTCAGCTTCGGTAAGCGGACTTTTATCGTCTTTCATTTCAACGATAATTTCACCTTCGTAAACTTTTAATATTTCTTTTCCTGCGTGAATAGAAGCAACAATAGCGCGCTCAATAAGTGTAGTGTAGTTCATCTTAAACAATCATTCCTGCTGCTACAGTTTCATTGGTAGCTTCATCAATTAATATAATACTTCCTGTATGACGATTCTTGCGATAAGCATCAAAATAAAGAGGTACCGTTGTTTTAACATTGATTCTTGCAATATCATTCATTGCAATTTCCTTATCTGCTTCATTGCGATGCATCGAGTTAATATCAATTTTATAACGGATATCTTTAATCACACAACGTGCATCTTTTACTGTATGTCGAATAGCATACTTTCCGCCAACTTGTAAATTGTTAGTATTCATCCAGCAAATCATAATATCAAATTCCTGTTCCATGGATGGTGCATTATTTTCTCGCACAATCATATCACCACGACTAATATCTACATCGCGGTCTAACGTCATCGTTACCGACATCGGTGCGTATGCTTCTGAAATTTGCTCTCCGAATAATTCAATAGTTTTTATCTCTGCTATTTCTCCGCTTGGCAATATTTTTACTTTATCTCCTGGCTTATAAATACCACTTGAAATTCTTCCTGCATATCCTCTGAAATCGTGATACTCGGTTTGTTGCGGACGAATAACATATTGCACAGGGAAACGACAATCGATATGATTCTCATCGCTACCGATATGTAAATTCTCTAATAAGTACATTAATGTTGTTCCTTGATACCACGACATGTTGGTTGATTTCTCAACTACGTTATCGCCTTTCAAAGCACTAATCGGTAAAAAGTGTACATCTTTTATATCAAGCTTAGTCGATAAACTTCTATACTCTACAACAACTTTATTGAATGCCTCTTCTGAATAATCAACAAGGTCCATTTTATTCACGCAAATAATCAAATGCGGAATTTGCAATAATGAAGCGATGAATGAATGACGAATCGTTTGTTCTAAAATTCCTTTACGTGCATCTACTAATATCAACGCAGCATTTGCTGTTGATGCACCCGTAACCATATTACGTGTGTACTGAATATGTCCTGGTGTATCAGCAATAATAAATTTGCGTTTTGGTGTAGCGAAATAACGATACGCTACATCAATCGTAATTCCTTGCTCACGTTCTGCTTTTAATCCATCAGTTAACAAACTTAAATCTACATGCTCAAAGCCACGTTGCTGACTACGTTTTTCAATAGCCTCTAATTGATCTTCAAAAATTTGTTTTGAATCGTAAAGCAAACGACCAATCAACGTACTCTTTCCATCATCAACACTACCGGCGGTGGTGAACCGAAGTAGTTCCATGTTCATATAACCTTCACTGCTAAAATCGCTCATAATTTTCTTTGTCTTCTGATTAATTAAAAATATCCCGCTTTCTTTCTGTCTTCCATTGCTGTTTCGCTGCGCTTGTCATCATGACGAGTACCTCGCTCTGTAACTCTTGATGCGGCAATCTCATCAATAATTTCAGATAGGGTAGAGGCAGGTGATTCAACAGCTCCCGTGCATGTCATGTCGCCGATGGTACGGAAACGTACAACACGCGTTTCAATTAAATCGCTCTCTTTTTTCATGATGAATTCGGAGTTCGCTAATAAAACTCCATCACGAAGTATAATCTCACGCTCGTGAGAAAAATAAATTTCAGGAATGGCTATCTTCTCAAGTTGTATGTACATCCAAACATCCATCTCTGTCCAGTTTGAAAGTGGAAACACTCTGAAATGTTCTCCCATATGTTTTTTACCATTCAACAACATCCATAATTCAGGACGTTGATTTTTAGGATCCCACTGACCAAACTCATCGCGGTGAGAAAAGAAACGTTCTTTCGCTCTTGCTTTCTCTTCATCTCTTCTGGCACCACCCATTGCTGCATCTACTTTTAATTCTTCTAATGCATCTAATAGGGTTACGGTTTGTAATACATTGCGACTAGCATTAGGTCCTTTTTCTTCACGCGCTCTGCCCTTATCAATAGAATCTTGCACATAGCGAACTTCTAATCGCGCTCCGATTTCTTCTACCATTTTATCTCGGAAAACTAATGTTTCCGGGAAGTTATGGCCTGTATCAACATGTAATAGTGGGAAAGGAATTCTTGCAGGGTAAAATGCTTTACGTGCAAGGTGTGTCATCACTATTGAATCTTTTCCTCCTGAAAAGAGCATTGCGGGGCGCTCAAATTGAGCAGCCGTTTCGCGGATAACGTAAATGGCTTCCGCTTCTAGCTCGCGCAAATGATTCAAATGGTATTTTATCATAATTAACGAATCTCTATTTTATCTTGAATAAAACTATAAATCTCTTGTACGCACTCTTCAAGGCTTGCCTTGTCGGAATGCACATGAATCTCTGGTTGCTCTGGTTGCTCAAAGGGTGAAGAAATACCTGTGAAGTTAGGAATCTCGCCTTTGCGTGCTTTCGCATACAACCCTTTTACATCGCGTTGCTCGCATACTTCCAACGGACAATCAACAAACACCTCTATAAAATCGCCTTCTGAAACTAGTGATCGTACAGTTGCTCGGTCTTCTTTAAAAGGTGAGATGAATGCAGTGATGACAATCATTCCAGCATCAACAAATAATTTAGCCACTTCTCCAATACGGCGGATGTTTTCTTTTCTTCCTTCCTCTGAAAAATCGATGTTTTTATTTAATCCATGACGGATATTATCTCCATCCAGCAAGTAGGTTTTAAATCCCTTTTCAAATAACAACTGTTCTAAATTATCAGCGATGGTACTCTTGCCTGAACCCGATAAACCCGTGAGCCAAATGATTAGTGGCTTTTGTTGAAGCAGCCGAATTCGTTCAGCTTGACTGATTTTATAATGTTGTTTAACAATGTTATTGGCAGACATAAAAAAGTCTTGAGAAGCGTTTTGATTTGTTGTGCGAATTTCGCCTTTTTTTTCTTAAAAAGAAACTATTATTTGCTCTAAATCAATCAAATTCAAGTTTAATTACGGGCTAAAAATATAGGGAAGGCTAATTTATTTTTTTGAATGGGTAAAATCATACGCTGAGCAACGAAAATTGACTATTCAATCAGCAGGAAAAAACAAAATGATGTTAGGTTATTAAAGGCTCACTGCCTAACTTCGTGATTCTGTAAAGACTATATCATTTGCTTTACTAAAGTTATTCCATTGAAGTTCAAAATACTATTATTCTCCTTGGTGCTAATTGTCGGAATGGTGTATGCATCCGTTAGACAAGTGTATTCAATAAAATCATCAAAGGTTGTTTTTAAATCGGAGGCTGAGCTGGAAACAATTACAGCAGAATCAACTGCTTTAACAGGATTGGTTGACCCCAATAATAAGAACTTTGCTTTTTCAATCAGCAATAAAAGTTTTGAGGGCTTTAACAGTGCCTTGCAAAAGGAACATTTTAACGATAACTATATGGAAAGTGATAAGTATCCAACTTCCACTTTCACCGGCCGAATAATAGATGATATAGATTTTAAAAAAAATGGAACCTATTTGATTCGTGTTAAAGGAATGTTTAAAATTAAAGGTGTTACCAAAGAAGAACTGATTAAAGGTAATATTGAGGTTTCGCCTTCGGGATTAAAACTGAATACTAGTTTTTCGGTAGCATTAAGCGATTACGAAATAAGAATTCCAAGAATTGTTAATCAGAAAATAGCCCCTGAGATTAAAATAAATATTCAGGCAACTCTGGTAACCACTACTTTCAAATGAGAACTATTTTAAAGTTTACATTTCTGTTTATTTTACTTTGCTTTTTTTCAAAAAGTAGTAAGGCTGGTTTTTCTGATTTTAATAAGCTGCTTCAAGTAGATAAGGAGAATAAAAATCTTAAAATTCAATATTTATTTCAGGATCAGCAGGGTTTTATTTGGGTTGGAACAGATCATGGACTCTATCAATTTGATGGATTTGATTTTGATAAGGCAATTGCTGATTCAACAAATATTAAAGCTTCTATAAGTTGTATTTATCAGGACAGAAGTCAGACCATATGGGTTGCAACTGAGGTAGGAAAACTATTTCGACGAAAGTCTGATAAATTTAAAGTGGTTAATGCACCATTTCATTCTGCTGTAAAAGCAATTATTAATCGTACTTCCGATGAATTATGGGTAGCTACTTATGGTGAAGGAATATATTCTTTCAAAAATGAAGAATGGAAAAAAATATCATCGGGTGAAGCGCAATTTAATTACGCTATGATTATTACGGCGGATGGGAAAGTATTAGTAGGAACAGATATTGGGTTGCTCAAATTTAATGAAGCCAACAATTTTCAACTGCTAAATACAATGACTGGCTTGCCAGAAAATATTGTCAGAGAAATAACATTACTGAATAACTCAAAAGCAATTTTAGGTTTCGAAGAGGCGGGCGTTTGTTACATGGATATTAGCACTAATCGATTTTCTAAACCAGCGAATCTTACTAATTGGAGTTTGGGAGCTGTAAATAAAATCAATTACAGTAATAATGAATGTTGGGTGGGTACCGAAAAGAATGGAATGGTTGCTTTTTCAACATTAAAAAATGGCAAAGTAAACTATTATAACTCTACTAACGGTTTTGAATATACGAAGATTTCTTTTTCTATTTTTGATAGAGAAGGAAATAGCTGGATTGCATCGGATAATAAATTGATTTTTCGTCCAACTAAAAAAATTGAATTTATAAATAATCAGGGTAGCGATTTTAACGATATTCAGGCTATCGCCAATGATCCTGAAGGTTTTTTATGGTTCTCTAATAAGAAAGGGTTGTTTAAATACAATACTTCTTTATCGGGAGGAATTATTCAAAAAATAAACGTTCCTACATTATCAAAGTTGCATATTGTTTCACTATTCCTCGATGATTGGGGCTATTTATGGATAGGAACTTTTGATGATGGATTGTTTCGCTTAAACACCTTTAATAATGAGATTAAAAAGTTTGGTTCTGCTGATGGATTAAAGAATGCAAACATTGTTTCTATTCAAGGAAAAGACAATAAAATATGGTTGGCTACATTAGGTGGCGTGGCTGAATGTACAATCAAAGAAGATAAAAATAGTCCTGGAAGTTTAACTTATTCATTTAATAGTTTCAGTGGTGCAAATAGTCCTGGGGAAATTTTTGTTTATGACGTTTTTGTCGATTCAAAAAATAGAGTCTGGTTTGGAACCGATGGTAAAGGACTTAGTTGCTTAGATAAGGGGAAATATAAAAGCTATAGTAAGTTTGATGGCAAAAACAATGTTGTTGTTTATTCTATTACAGAGGATAAGAAAGGGAATATATGGTTTAGTACACTCAATCACGGAATTTATCGATTTGATGGAAAACAATTTTACCAGCTTAGTATTAAAGAAGGTCTTCGAGATAATGAAATAACAGGAATCACTGTCGACTGGCAAGGAAATATTATTGTAATACACTCTAAAGGAATTGATAAAATTAATCCCGTTACGATGGAGATTGATTACATTGGCGTTGAGGCTGGAATTGAAAATTTAAATTGCAACTTAAATGCTTTTTGTAATGATGCAAATGGAAATATCTGGATAGGTAAACAAGATGGGGTAATGCGTTTAATAAAATCGCGTTATTCGGAGGTGACAAAACCGCTAACTTCAATCCGACGTATTTATGCTTTTATGAAGCCCGGTTTAAGTGCAAGAGACAGTGTTTTCGAGTACAATCAAAATCAAATCTCATTAGAATTTATTGGACTTTGGTATGCTAATCCAGATGCTGTTCATTATCGTTATCGTTTAGTGGGATTTTCGAATCAATGGATTTCTACGAAAGATAAAATTGT
>CAMBYJ010000044.1 GCA_945872015.1 Chitinophaga pinensis
TAAAGAAGAACTACTAAATGCAGAAACGGTTCACGTCATTAATCTAACACCGAAAAACCCTGCAAAATCTGATTTTACCAACATCACAATCTACATTTCAAAAGCAAGTAATGCTATGAAAAAAGCCGTAATCAATTCGAAAGATGGCACAATCATGACCTATACTGTATCAAAATTTGAAAGTAATCCTGATGTGAAAGACACAAAATTTGTTTTTGAAAAAAAGAATTATCCCGGCTACCCTGTTATTAAAGATTAGTATTTCCTTTTTAATCTAGCGTTTTAAAGCGCGATCCATCTCTCTTTTGTCGTCTTTCAGTTTAAGATCTTCCCGTTTATCATGGAGCTTTTTACCGGTCGCACAAGCAATTAACACTTTCAACCATCCTTTTTCCGATAAAAACAATTTGATTGGAATGAGTGTATTTCCTTTTATTTTTAAAAACTTAGTAATCTTTTCGATTTCTTTTTTATTCAATAGTAGTTTACGATCTGCCCTTGGTTGATGATTGTAAATAGATCCATTAGCATAGGTTGTTATATGCATGTTCCTAATCCAAACTTCACCTTCTTGCTCAATACAATACGCTTCTAAAATGCTTGCTTTCCCAGCGCGAATACTTTTTATTTCTGTACCAGATAATTGAATACCAGCAGTAAATTCATCCTCAAGATGGTATTCAAAACGAGCTCGTTTATTCTTAATATTAATTTCGGGCGTTGCCATGCTGCGAAGATAAGGATTTCTATTTTGTAAAAGTTGTAGTTTCCAATTTCGAAATCTAAACGTATAGCTTTCTAAAACACAAAAAAAACAATTATTTTACATCTAAATAACATTGGCTTAATTAGGTATTTATTTCTTTGAATTAAAATTGCATAAAATTTTAAAAAAGAAGTATCACATGGCTAACATTTTCAATTTACTCTTTTTTATCATTTTATTGATTGCAGCGAACAATCCATCTTTTTCTCAACAGGGTTTAGAAGGAATAATTGTAGAAAAATACTACATTTCAACAAAAGAAGATAACGCCCATCCGGAATTGAGCGGCGAATTAACT
Source organism: Chitinophaga pinensis (assembly GCA_945872015.1). Classification (GTDB taxonomy): domain Bacteria; phylum Bacteroidota; class Bacteroidia; order AKYH767-A; family OLB10; genus CAINEC01. Next base: position 1,065 of record CAMBYJ010000044.1, read on the forward strand.
CCTGGATCTATTACCTATCGCATTTATGTTGATTTAAAACCTGGATATACCTTTCAAACGGCTTTTGGAGCTCCCAACCATGAACTTTTTATAAAGTCCACTGATCTGTTTTACAATCATTTAGAATATGGTGCAGAATATCCTAATCGAATTCCTTTGCGCACCTATTCAAGGAATTGCACTAGGTTAGATTCTTGGTTATCTGCAGGTGGTGCAGGTGATAATCAAATTGGGGTGCTGAAAGCAGAAGATGATACCATGAATGTATTAAAAACTGAAGGTCTGTATCTTAAAAATCATTCTAAAAAAATGGGCATCCCTTTGGATGTAGTTGATGGAATGAGAGAACAATACAACCAAACATTCCCAACATTCTTTCAAATGGATAGCACCATCAAAGGTTTGGGCTCCATCACCAATACCAATACAATCAGCATCAACAACGCTGCATGGGCTTCCATGGGAAAAGGGGCGCAAGGTGCTGATTCACTCAGTAATAAGGTCTTGATTGCTCAACTTACCACACATGGAAAATTGTCTTTCCAATTAAATTTATTAATTGGAACCCCGGAAGGGAAATCTGAAAAATATGTTGCGCATGACCCAATGGAAGGTGAGTTTACACATCCTGATTTATATTTAAAAAGAACTAAAAAATAATTAACACTAAATCCAATCATCACTAAATACTTTAACTATGAAAACAAAAAATCTACTTTTCGCTTTATTAAGTAATCTTATCCTTTTCCCAGCTATTTCACAAATCGGACTCGAAGGAATAGTAGTAGAGAAATATTATATTTCAGACGCAGCTGATTCTATAAACGCAGCGAATAACGGCGCTGTTTATCCCTTGGGAGTTGGTTCAGTTACTTACCGTGTTTATGCTAATTTACTTCCTGGATATAAAGTAATTAATATATATGGGAATAGTGCCCACACCCTAAATATTGCAACTACTACAGCATTTTACAATGACCCTAACTATGGATTTAGTGTGTATCAAGGAACGAGCTTAAACAACACGAAAAAGAATACCACTTTAATTGATTCTTATCTTACCGTCGGTGGAGTAGCAAGTGGACTAATGGGTGTTTTAAAAACGGAAGATACCGATGGTACCATTGGTAACTTACAGAATATTCTAGCGAATACAGATCCATTAGTTGGTTTGCCTATCACTGGAACAGGTGCTCAAGATGGTTTGATGCCCGGAACACCTATTCTTCCGGTTGTATTAGGAATTACATCAGAGCTTGAGATTTTTGATCAAACAGCAGGAAATGATTTTACTACAAACGGTGCAGCCATTTCAGCTTTAGGTGGTATTGAAGGTGTAACAAGCAGCAATCATGTATTGTTAGGTCAATTTACAACTGATGGTGTATTTAGTTTTCACTTAAACTTGCTAATAGCCACTCCTATTGCTGGAGGAAGCCAACTTTTTGTATCTAGTTCTCCTGAAACAAATGAATTTTTAGATACTACTTTAAATTATACTTCAGGCATTATTGATAATACAGGAATTGAAGAACTTCAAAGCAATGCACCATCTTTTATTCTTTATCCAAATCCAACTCAAGATGCTATTGCGATAAAAACCTTGAATACTAATTTATCAGGATCTGAAGTTTTTGATGTTCAAATCATCGACATGTCAGGAAGAACTGTGATAAATAAAACAAAGCATTCATTAGCAGACCCTATTAATGTTTTAGGCTTAAAGGAGGGGATTTACACCCTTAAGTTGATCAATGGAAAAGATACAAGTTCATTACGTCTTGTTAAATTTTAATAAAATTAAAAATTAAGACAATGCGATTAATCACCTGTTTATTTTTGCTGTTCTTTTCACTAACCGTTTCGCATGCACAAGGCATCTTAACAGGTAGAGTGACCGATATTAAAGGAGAACTTCTAATTGGGGTAAAATTATTCGCTCTTGAGGATAAATCAATCATTACAAAAACTGATGTAGAAGGAGAGTACACGTTAAAGTTTCCAGACGCCAAATCGTATACAATAAAAGTGATTTATATTGGCTATGATACGATCACTGCCGAATTTGCATTTAAAAAATCAGAAGTAATTAATAAAGATTTCAGTTTAAACGAATACACCGCAGTAAAAAATTATCAAGAGCTCACCATCATTGGAAAACAAATAAGGGCGAATGATAATTACATGGAAAAGATTAAGGTAAATTCAGCTACTTCCATAGATTACATTTCCAGTGAAACCATGAAAAAAACAGGAGATCCAAACGCTATAGCAGCTATTGCTCGTGTCTCTGGTGTTTCGACTAATGGCGGATTGATTACTGTTAGAGGTATTGGGGATAGGTATGTAAAAACAACCTTGAATGGTGCACGAATTCCAACTTTGGATCCCTTGACCAATAATATTAAGTTGGATATTTTTCCAACCAGTTTAATTGATAACATTATTATTACAAAAACTGCAAGCCCAGAACTTCCTGGTGATTGGGCGGGTGCCTATATTTCAGTTGAAACTAAAGATTATCCAGGTAAATTAACTGTAAATGTTGAATCACAATTTGGATACAACGCTCAAACTACTTTCCAGAATGTTATTACTTCAGAAAAAAGTAGCACAGATTGGATGGGTTTTGATGGCGGATTGCGCACAAGAGAAACCGACAATATAGTAGCACCAAACCTCAGCCCAACAACGTACCAAGAAATGGTGGCGCTAGGTCTAGGAGATTACTTTGCTCAACAAGGAATATACGGATGGCAAGATGGCTTTGCTCAGGGTGATGTTTATTTTAGAATGGGATTGGTTCAGTTGGGGCTTTTAGCAGCAGGGCAAATAAACGATCAAGCAAGCTATCAACAGGCTTTACAAACGTATAATAGCTCCCTCAAACCTCAGGCTTATGCATCTCTAAATCCTAATGGCACAGATTACAACAATGGATTCAACAACAATTGGAATACTAAGTTTCGCAGAGCTCCACTCAATTTCTCGCAGAGCTTCAGCATTGGAGATCAGAAGACCCTGTTCGGCAGAGAATTGGGCTTCATCTTCGGATTTAAATACGGCTCCTCAATTCGCTTCGATCCCAACGGAATTTCTCAGAGAGTAGGCGATGAATCTCTTGGGTATTTGTTCGAGCGACAGGACAATGCAATTATCAGTCGCGAAACGAATTCCGTAAGCGCATTGCTCAACTTGGCTTACAAATTAAACAAGAATAACAAGGTTTCGTTTTTGTTTATGCCAAACATTATTGGAAACAACGATGTAGCTAGTTTCGAAGAAATACCATTAGGAGTTATAAACCAAGAGGCTGCTGTTTCTAAGAATATATTTTATGAGCAGCGGAAACAATTGATTTATCAATACGCTTCGCAGCATTACATACCTTCAATTAAATTAAAACTAAATTTGAATGCTTCTTATACAGACGGAAGCAGTATTGCCCCAGATTTTAAGGCCACTCAATTTCTTCGTTTCTTGGATTACTATACAGTAACTGGATATCAATTCTCTCCTACTGCGGGTGAAGGAATTCGCCGGTACGATCGCTATTTGGATGAAAACATTTTCGACGCTAGGGTCGGAGCGGAATTGCCTATTAAGTCTATAAAAGATGTAGTCGTGTGTAAATTGAAGTTTGGTGCCGCCACTCAGCGGAATTATAGAAAAATTGACAATAAAGAGTATCGTGTGTTTTCTGGGAATCAGCCGAATGTATTCCCCTTATTAGACGGTGATTTAGACAATTACCTCAACCAGAGTAAATTCGTTATAAACAACGGTGTGATTGATTATTATTACACAAATTTCGATTTTGCTCGCAACCATAGCTTCGGAAACAGCAATGTAAATGCAGCATATGCCATGACGGATTACGAGTTCAACACTATGCTTCGATTTTCTGGAGGGCTTAGATTAGAACACACCGACATCTTCACAGACGCAGACCTTTTTCATGAGCAAAATTATGCAGTTAACGATATTCGTAGAGAGAATGTGGGTGGCTTTGCATTAGTGAATCCAGGGGTGCTTAACCAATTCGATTTGCTGCCTAGTGGAAGTTTGATTTTCAAGTTTAAAACCAAAACTGAAACTATAAGTAATTTGCGTTTCAACTACAGCCAATCGGTTGCAAGACCAAGTATTCGTGAGTTGAGTGATGCTGCTATCTACGACAACGAGTTCAGAACATTGATCTACGGAAATTCAGACTTGAAGTTGGTTAATATTACCAATTACGACTTTCGCGGAGAGGTTTATTTCAAGAGTGGAGACAATGTCTCTGTTAGTTTATTCTACAAAGATTTTCGAAATCACATTGAAATGGGTTTTGGTGGCGCGGGTATTACATGGGAAAATATAGAGAAGTCATCGGTTCGAGGCATAGAAATTGAAGGCAAGAAAAAAATTGGAAGAAATTTTGAGTTTCGTGCTAACTTAACTTTAGCAAAATCAGAAGCTGAATTCGTTCGTAAAGATTTACAAATTATAGACGGAAAGAAAGTGTACACGATTATTGACACGGTTTACCGCCCTATGTTTGGTCAAGCTCCGTATTTATTCAATTCCATATTGTCATACACTGCTGATTCTTTGGGTTTAACAACCACGCTTAGCTACAACGTTCAAGGTCCACGTCTGGTAATTGCAGGTGTTATAAAAGGAAGACCTGATGTATACGAAATTCCAAGACATTTGGTAGATTTTAAAATAAGCAAAACAATCGGTGAACATTACATAGTTAGTGTAACCATTCGAGATATTTTAAACTCGCCTGTCCGAAGAGCCTACAACTTACCAAATGGCTATGTTGACTTCGACAAATTCAGGTATGGTACTAATTTCTTATTCAGTTTCGCTTACAAACTCTAAATTTTAACAAAATGAAAACTTTCTTAATAACATTGTTTTTTGCTTGTTTTGCTTGGTATAATGCCAGTGCTCAATTGGAAAAAGTTATCGTAGAGAAATATTATGTTAGTGACGCGAATGACTTCACTGACACCTCCGGTGGAATTGTTCCAATAGGATCTACTACTTATCGAATTTATATTGATTTAGCGCCAGGTTCTATTTTGAAGAAAATATACGGTGATGTCAATCATCCTTTCGAAATTAAAAGTACTGAAGTGTTTTTTAATAATATACTAGACGGCCAAACATACGCAAAAGAATTTTTAAAAGCGCGCTACACTGAAAATACGGTTGCATTAGATTCTTGGCTTACCCTTGGTCAAGTTGCAAAAAAACAAGGGACAAAAACTTATTATGGCATTCTGAAAGGTCAAGATGATGACGGAAGTTTTGTAGGTGGCGTAAATAACGATGGGGGAAGTGCACTGATTGCCACAGGACTTTTGGTAAACAACGACCCTTCTTGTGGTATTCCATTAACCCTTGCTGATGGAATTGACACCATGACGGTTACTCCATTTAATTGGTTCGAAACTGGGGTAGTAGATTTTGCGACTGGAAACGATTCTACTATATTTGGTTCGCTTGTCCCTAAGAAAGAATTCATTAGTTCTTCATTTATTTTAAGTAATTCAGGCGTTACAGGAGTTAATCTTGACAGCAATCAAATCATCATCGCGCAATTAACCACCAAAGGGGATTTAAGTTTTAAACTAAATTTGGAACTGGAACAATTGGTAAATGGAGTGCCTACTATCGTTAAATATGTAGCCAAAGATACCTTATTGGTGGATGGTGAAATTTTTAACCCTTACCTCACCTACCCTCAATCTTGTGGTTGTGATGATCCCGATTTTCTAGAGTACAGTTCAAGTTTTGTTTGTTATTTGGAAGGTTCTTGCCAAACTCCTATTAAAATTGGCTGCATGGACTCAATGGCCTGTAATTATGACCCAGCTGTAAATATTAATGTAGAGGAATTGTGTTGCTATCCGGGATTTTGTGCAGATAGAAATATTGAAGAGGTATGTCCGTCGTTAATGGGCAACAATTTCGATCTGAATTTATATCCGAATCCAACCAGTGGTGACATCACATTGAATCTCATTTCAGGAAATGCATGTAATTGGAACTACGAGATATATAACAACTTTGGTTCTGTAAAATTATCCGGATCATTTACTACTACTCAGAGTGAATTAAATGTTGTTTTGCCATTAGATCTTTCTAATATAGATCCTGGAATGTATCGATTGAAAGTTTCAAATGGAGACCTAAGTAAATATAAATTATTTATTAAGTTATGAGAGCGAAATTGAATTTACTAAGTCTAATTACTACCATAGTTATTTGCGTATGCTTAACCGGCTGTAAGAAGAAAGAAACCCCACCTCGCGTTATTGAGACTAGTACAGTTACCGATATTGAAGGTCGTGAATACAAGACTGTAAAAATTGGCAATCAGTGGTGGATGGCAGAAAATTTAGCAGTAACTCGTTTTAACGATAGTACGGCTATAAATTTTGTAGATATTAGCTCTTCGGACTCTGTTTGGGCAAATACATCAGGCGCTGCCTACACTTCCCTGAACAATGGTCAGTTCGGCAATCTGTACAATTACGCTGCAGTTGAGAGTATTGAGAATATTGCTCCTGTGGGTTGGCACATACCCACAGACGAGGAGTGGAAAATATTGGAGCATGAAATAGGAATGGCTCATGAAGAAGTAGAAGCGTTGGGTTGGCGTGGCGAGAACGAAGCAATTAAATTGGCAGCCCTGAATGCAATAGGATGGCCTGGAGGCGCCCCTCTTTTTGGATCAGATGAGTATGGATTCAACGCAAAGCCAGGGGGGTGTAGATCTTTTTCCGGAGAAACAAATTTACAGGGAAATATTGCTTTTTGGTGGTCGGCTTCAACCGATGGAAATGAAGCTTGGTACCGGTACATTGACGCCAATCAAACACGTATTTTTAGACAGCATACCTACAAGGGGTACGGAATGAGTATTCGATGCATCAAAGATTAAATTAGAACGTATGAAATGGAATCAAATCTTATTGTCCGCAAGTGTATTATTAATAAGCCTATGGGGTAATGCGCAAACACTTGTTCAAGAAGTTCCATCGAAAATAAGCATTGGTTTAACGCAATCTTTTGACTTAGGATATAGAATTTCTAGCGCTGATGCTGAAAGTACTTGGATGAAAAATAGTAGTGATTCGATAGAAACATCAACACTTACCTATTCAAGTGCTGTAAAATTACAATTTGACCTGAATGATAAAATCAGCTTACGAACGGGTATTGTTTATGCCCAAAAAGGATTTAACTATAAAAGTGGTGCCTTAGTTGGATTTGATCGTTATCAAGAGAGTTATTCGTTTATCGAGGTTCCCATTCAGATGCTATATAAACTGGGCCAAAAGAAAAACAAACCTTATGTTTCTTTGGGGACAAGTGCTGGATATTTAATAAAAAGTCAAGCGTTTTACACACTTGAAAACAGTACCAAAGAAGTAAAAATGCCACTAAGTTCCGATTTAACTAAACTTCAAGTAAACGGCATCTTAGGATTGGGCATGTCGTTTAGTTTAGATCAAAAATGGACCCTAGTTAGTGAAGTGAATTATACGCAAGCGCTCTTTTCCATTTCCAATGGTCCTCTTAAAAAACAACTGTTCACAGCAGGAATTAATCTTGGATTGTTCCGATATTTTTGATTGACTGGTCTTAAGTTAGAATGTTATTATTTACAAAAAATAAGGTTTTCCCCCTCCAGAGGGGGTCGAAGGGGGAGGAAAGCTTTCAACTGCAAGGTCTAAACTAGAATGTTATTATTTACAAAAAATATGATCTCCCCCTCAGGAAGGGGATCAAGGCGCTGCATTGAGCCTGCCGAAATGGGATGATTCTCTCTACTTTTTACTTAATAAAAAAGCATTACGGTCCGATAAAAATCGGACAATATTTTCTATGTCCTTTTGTCTTGATACAAAAGAACGAAAAAATCAAGTCGCTGATTATTCTTCAATGCACTCCACTCTTGAAAAATGACCATAGCAGCGATCTCTGCGAGCTGCTTTATGGCACCCATATTTCAATTCGATTTATTTTTTCAGAATAATAGGCGACGAAAAAAAAAATATCGATTGGTCTTAATTATTTCACACAAATAATATTTCCCTCCGCCTAGGCGGAGCGGAGGAGGCGGAGGTTAAAAAAAGAGGATTTTTAAGTGAATCCTTTTTTTTTTAAAATCATGATAAAAAGATTTTGTGGTCAGAAAACCTTCTTTTTCTTTCCACAGACCCTCTCAAAAAACAACTGTTTACAGCAGGATTTAATATTGGATTAATCCCTTTTTCCTAATTTATTTCCCCCTTAAAAATCTTTTTCAAAGCCCCGTCTTACTTTAGAGAATTGAACTTGAAAAAACTTAATCTTATGGTAATATTACCTTATTAAATTCTAAATAATTATTTGAATAAATAGTAATTCAGGCTTAAAATAAAAGCAAAAATCTCCAACGATATTTGCATCGTATACTTAATTATAAACTTTAAAAAGAGAAAAAATGAAAAAAAATTTTAACTTTTCAAAACTATTTGCGACAGCTTCTTTGTCGCTGATTTCGGCCAGTCCAATTTTGGCGCAGTCTACCTTAGGTGCTTCTTGCGGTTGTCCAGCTGTTGCATCAAGACCAACAGTCAATGTAAGTTCCCTTCCAGGGTATGTTGCAATTAGCGGAACTTTCGGCGGAGAGTTAACTCAAGGTGCCACATTCACTTGTGATAAGACTTACATCTTAGACAAGAAAATATACATTCCTTCTGGCCAGTCTTTGAACATTGCACCGGGTACTGTTATTAAGGGAGCGGCAAACACACTTCCTGCAGAAGCCACTGCTTTAACAATTATGAGAGGTGGAAAAATAAACGCAATGGGAACAGAGTCTTGCCCAATTGTATTTACTGCTGCTGCAGATCCAATGAACGGATCCTATGCAATATCAAACGTTGGTAAGTGGGGTGGTGTAGTTATTTTAGGAAAAGCATCAAATAACTTGACTTTAGCAG
>CAMBYJ010000045.1 GCA_945872015.1 Chitinophaga pinensis
AGATGATACTCCAAGAGCTATTGAATCATTGAGAAAAGCATCGGCTACAGCAATAAAAAAAGACGACAGGGCTAGATATACTTTTATTTTAGCACAATTACTTCAAAAACAAGATTCATTGCAAGAGGCATTTTCAAATTACGAAAAAGTAATTAAAATGAATCCGATTTATGAAATGGCATTCAATGCTCGTATCAATAGAGCTAGATGTTACGATGTAAGCAGCGGCTCGGGTGAAATTGTGAAAAAGGAATTGAATAAAATGTTGAGAGATGAAAAGAATGAGGAGTATAAAGATCAGATATATTATGCGCTTGCTGGAATTGCCCAACAAGAAAATAATGTGCCTTTGGCCATCACTTATTTGAATCAATCCATTCGAGCTTATACTAGTAATACTTCTCAATTAGCGCAGAGTTACCTAGCATTAGGAAATATTTTTTATAAACGTCCGCAATACATTCCTGCTGCTGCTTACTACGATAGTTGCTTGACCAATTTAACTAATGACCATCCTGACTATACCGATATTCAATCAAAGAAAAACAGCTTAGAACGATTAGTAAAAAATCTAAAGGTCATCCAACAAGAAGACAGCTTACAGTCGCTAGCCTCTCTTAATCCACAAGAAAGAGAAGAGAGAATTAAAAGCATCATTGCCTTTGAAGACTCTGAAAAGGAAAGATTGAAAAAAGAGGAAGAAGAAAAAAAGAAAGTTGAAGAACAGAAAATTCTCGAAGAAAAAACATTGAAGAGTCAAGCAAGAGATTTAAACGGACCAGGAGCTACAGCACAAGGTTCTTGGTACTTTTATAATCAATCATCTATCTCTTTTGGATTCAACGAATTCTTAAAGAAATGGGGAACAAGGAAACTAGAAGACAATTGGCGAAGAAGTGAAAAAGATGTAGTGATTGAAAATGGTGATGACAATGGTGGAGATGGAATTGATAGCACAGCTAATAATCAATCGGCACTAAACGATTCCATTAGTAAACTAGATGCAGCTGCAAGAAAAACAGCTTATCTGAGTTTGATACCAGGTACACCTCAGGCAATTTTAGAATCGAATATAAAAATTGCTGAAGCATTATATAATTGCGGTGTTATTTATCGCGAACAGTTGCTAAATTTTCCTGAAAGCGTAAAGAGTTTTGAAGAACTAAATCGTCGATTCCCAGAAAGCAAGTACAAACTACCAAGTTACTATAATTTGTATAGAACATTAATAGCCTTGAATGATACTGCTAAAGCAGAGACTTATAAAACGAGGCTTCTCACCGACTATCCTGATTCGGAATATGCAAAGTTGATTACCAATCCTAATTACTATAAAGAGCTGAAGAAAAAAACAGCCGTATTAGAGGTGTACTATGAAAACACCTATCGCGCATATTTGAAAAAGCAATATGCTGATGTGATTGAACGTAAAGAGGAAGCAGATGCATTATTTCCAAATAGCAAGTTAGCTCCTAAATTTTCACTACTAAAAGCAATGGCTGTTGGAAAAACAAAATCTGCACAGGATTTTGAGCTGGCTTTAGAAGATGTAATCAGAAATTACCCGAAAGATTCTGTAGCAATTCGTGCCAAAGAAATTCTGGATTTCATGCGCGGAAAAAACATAAAAGAGTTACCTAAAGATACTTCGGCAACTGTTAGTCTTTTACAGAATTTACTCGATTCTACAACCAACTATCTATTTGTACCAGATATTAAACAATACTTTTTGATACTGTATAAAAGCAATTCATTAAATACGCCAGATGTTATTTCTCGATTAAAGAGTTTTAACAATGTTAACTACTCGAATGAAAAACTAGAGGTAAAGAATGGGAATATTGATTTAACGTATCAATACATCATGATAACTGAATTTGCTAGTTCAGCAATAGGAATGGCCTATTACTTAGATATAATGAAATCGACCGATGTGCTTGGTGAAAGTGATCCATCAAAAGTGTTTTACTTTGTAATTTCTCAAGACAATCTTGCTCAACTTGTAAGAAGCAAAAATATTCCTGCTTACTCCTTGTTTTTCCAAAAAAACTACTTGAAATAAATTAAAATTTTACTGTGTTTACTAAAATAGCGAATACCCCCTACCCTCTATTACAAAACAAATTAATTAAAGTCGGCATTGGATTGTCGTGGGGACTCTTTGTTATTTTCATCTTGTTTTTTTTCAAGCCACTTAACCTTGATACGATAAACATAACCGAGATTTTATCGTTTGCGATTAAGGGAGGAATTATTACTTCATTTATTATTTTATTTAACACGTTGCTTTTACCAGAATTCTTTGTGCCCATGCGCAACGAAATGGAATGGACAATTAAAAAAGAAGTGCTATTCATTCTTTGGAATGTACTATTGATTGCGATTTTAGTTGCATTTTATTCTTTCTTTTACGTTGGATTATACAACCTTTACAATGTGTTGTTATTCCCGATTATTAGCATATTTGCAACAGCTCCTTTTGTTATTACCTACGTAATTTTAAACGAGAAATTTCTCAATAAAACATTAAATAAAGAAGCTGATGCGATATCTAATTCATTGAATTATAAAAAGCGTTTAACAAATCAACAAAATGAGTTGGTAAAGTTTGAAACTACTGATGGAGTGAAGAATATTAAAGTAATAGACATTATCTTTTTATCAGAGACGAAAAAATACGTTGCTGTTTATTTCTTCAATAATGGCTTGATGAATGAACTCAAATTAAAAATGTCGTTGAAGGATGCCCGTGAACAGCTTAGAAAATATACTGCTTTTTATCGTTGTCAGAAAAAATGGGTTATAAATCTGGATTATGTTACTTCTGTTTCTGCTAACGCTCGTGGATATCTGCTAAACTTAAAAAATTGTAGTATAAGAGTGCCGGTATCGCGAAGCCTAACTAACGAAATCACCAACCGACTCGCAAAATAATTATCTGCGCTTACTGTTTTTGATGATGGAATAAAACTGATCTTCACTGATTGTTTTATTATCAATGTTGTAATAATAAACACCTCCCCAATTGTAAACTACTTTTCGAATAATCGATTTCTTTTCTTCAAAATAGACTTCTACCTCTGTAATCTTCCTGTTCTTCTCTACAATCTCTCGCGTGATTGTTTCAACCTCTGGCAAAACTGAATTTTTCTCTTCGATGGGCTCTTCACCTGATGCAACATATAGATGCTGCTGGATTTTATCCTCACCGCTATCCATACTCACTTTCCCTTTTTGGTCTTCGCCATCACCAATGCCAAGGTTGGTTACAGGTTGCTCTTCTCCTTCACCAACTTTTGCTTTTTTAATTGGTAGAGAATCATTCTTTACAACCTCTTTAATTTGATTACCTTTCTCTACATCCGATGAAGTCGAATCTTGAACCAGTTCTATTTTTACTTCAGGAATAATTTCTTTCTTCTCTGATTCTTTTTTTACTTCTTTCTTTTTATCTAAAGCATCGTTCTCCTGCTTTTTCTTTTCTTCCTTCGATTTTTGAATCAGAATATTCTCTGTAGCTTCTAATTCTGATAAAATAGATTTGGTATAATCAGTGTCATAACCAAAACCTTCGTCCTCTGGAATAAAATGAATAAACCCTACTGGCTGATTATAAATTACAATATTTACTCCTTCGTATTGCTTAAAAATTCGAACTCCAATTTTATAGGGTTCTAAAGCATTAGTATCAATTCCTTCGGGAAGACTGGTATTAAACAAAATTTGTTTTGTAATATAACCTTCTTTGCCAAAGCATAACAAATATTCGTTGCCGTATTCAAGCTTCAATTTCATGTTCTTTTCCCCTGTTTTTGTAAACAGAGCTACTCCATTTTTCTTGACTACTACGTAGGATAAATCGTAATTACCATTTTCAATTGTAAACAGAACAGGAACAACAAGCGATTTAGGTTCGGCAGCATTCACTTTGCTGAAAAACAAACTAACGAAAATGAAAATAAGTAAATGCTTAGTCATTGATACAAATTTAGGATTTTAAATTGACCGAAACAATTGACATTTTTACCATTAGAATCAGTAATTTGACATAATAATTATTTTTCTTTAAAGAGCATATTATATTTTCGCACTTTAGTTTAAAAACAAACAAAATGAAAACTCCCGTTACCTTATTATTATTCTTATTAGTTTGGGCAACATCTACTGTAAACGCTCAAATTACTAATGCTCCTTCATTCAGTACTAACCCGATTAACCTTACCACCTGCGAATTCAATACCGCTACTTTTGATGTAGTTGCATTAGACTATGATTCGTTGCGCTGGCAAATTTTCAGTAACAGCGCATGGAGCGACTTAGCTGATATCGGATCTGTGAGTGGTAGTTCAACTCCAACATTAGTTATTTCAAATTTAAGTCTTGCCTATAATACATCACAATTTCGTTGTGTGGCTTTCGGACCTATTGCTCCAAATGCAATTTCTACAACAGCTACACTTACAGTTTTGAAAGTGCCCGCTATCACTTCTTTTACTCCGTCTCGAACAATCTGTGAAAACGATAATTGTAATTTTAATGTACAATCGCCTGGAGGTAGCGGACTGTTTACTTACCAATGGCAGGTGGATTCGGGTTTTGGCTTTGTTAATGTTGTAAATAATTTCAACTATACGGGAGCCACAACAAAAACAATAAACATGGCAAGTTGTCCTGCTAACATGAACATGTTCTATTATCGTTGTATTGTATCTGGTCCTTGTAATTCATCTGATACCTCAACAGCAGTATTTTTAAAAGTTAATTCGTATCCTACAATAAATACTCAACCAACTTCTAAAACTATTTGTGAAGGGAGTAGTACAGCATTATCTGTTGGCTCATCTGGTTCTTCTTTAAATCATCAATGGCTTCGAGAAGTGAATGGTGTTTTTGTTAATGTAACAGGAAGCGCTGTTTTCAGTGCAGGAGGAACAAACACATTAAATATTTCCAACCCTCCAATATCATTAAATAACACCCGATTTGTTTGTCGCATATCAAATACATGCGGCGATCCAATCTTTACTGATACTGTTACCTTATTTATTAAAGCGATACCATTAGCACCTGTATTTTCATCCTTCAATTTAACTCCTTGTCAAGGACAACCGAATGATTATACAATAACTCCTGTAACTTTCGCTGATAATTATCTGTGGTCTGTTAGTCTTTCTGGTACCACGCTCACTGCATCTGATACAACAGCAACGTTGAATTTTAATACATCAGTAGGTTCAACAACTTTATCTGTTTATGCCTCTAATTTTTGTGGATCAAGTGCAACCACTAGTTTAACTATTAATCCTAACCCATCTTACCAATTCGTTCAGTCATTCAACAGTTGTGCAAACGATAGTATTTTATTGGATGGAATTTACTTTTTTGCTGATACAACGATAATCAATAATTTATCGACTACTAACGGTTGCGACAGTACGACAACTACCAACCTGTCATTTTCACCTTCTTACGCTATCCAAAATGACTTGAGTATTTGTGGAGGTGATAGCATATTTATAAGTGGAGCATGGCAATTTAATAGTGGCACCTTTACCGAATCATACACAACTACTAACGGTTGCGATAGTATGATAACTACCGACCTGACATTTTTACCTTCTTACGCTATTCAGAATGACTTGAGTATTTGTGGAGGTGATAGCATATTTATAAATGGAGCATGGCAATTTAATAGTGGCACCTTTACCGAATCATACACAACTACTAACGGTTGCGACAGTACGATAACGACCAACCTTACTGTTTACCTAGGATATTATACCTTCACAATGCAGAGTATTTGTCAGGGTGATTCTTTGTTATTTAATGGGAATTATTACTCAACAACAGGAAGCTATGTATTCCCTTACACTTCTTCATTAGGTTGCGATAGTGTTATTGCACTCGACTTAACAGTAAATGTATTACCTACTGTGAGTCTATCACTTGATACAACACTTTGTGAAAATGGAAGTCCGCTGGATTTAACCAACTATGTTTCGCCCATTGGCGGAACCTTTACAGGCTTGGGTGTGACCGGAAATAATTTTGATCCTGCTTCAAGCAGTGCTGGAAGCTTTGCTATCAATTATACATACACCGATTTAAATGGATGCATTGGTTCATCGGTTGATTCCATTACGGTTGATATTTGCAGTGGATTAAATGATAATGAGACGCTGAACCTTACTTTATATCCAAACCCAGCTTCCAACATCCTTCATCTTAACGGACTTCAAAATCAGTCGCTGGTTTCTATTTATGATGTAACAGGAAAGATGGTATTGCAAGTGGAAGTCGATAAGAACAGCAATAATTCCATCAATATTGCCTCTTTGAACCCTGGTTTTTATCAATGTCGGATTATCCAAAACAACGAGAGCACAGAGCTTCAATTCATAAAAAAATAATGCTTATCGCCTGATATTCAGACTATAATTAATTAAAAGGCAGTAGCACTTATGCTCCTGCCTTTTTTTGTTTGAGAATTTGGCCATTTTTAAAGAGCGGATTTTTTGGTTTAAAGGGCAAAAAGGGGTAAATTCGCGTCCCTAAAAATGAACTTATGGACAATATAATTTATTTGATTCCCGTACTTGGGATTGTAGGCCTAATTGTGATGGCTATTAAATCCGCTTGGGTTAGTAAACAAGATGCTGGCGATGCAAAAATGCAAGAATTAGCTGGTTATATAGCTGATGGCGCAATGGCGTTTTTAAAAGCTGAATGGAAGGTATTAGCCATTTTCGTTTCAATTGCTGCTGCCTTATTGGCGTACTCAGGTACCATTCACGAGGTAAACGGAAAAGAAATTCACTCCAGTTGGATTATCTCTATCGCCTTTATTATTGGAGCTGTATTCTCAGCTGTTGCTGGTTACATCGGAATGAAAGTCGCAACAAAAGCGAATGTGCGTACCACACAAGCTGCCCGTACAAGTTTAAAGCAAGCATTAAAAGTTTCCTTTACAGGTGGAACTGTAATGGGATTAGGGGTTGCTGGTTTAGCAATTCTTGGTTTAGGAGGTTTATTTATCGCATTTTTAAGCATATTTTCTGGTCTAGGAGCCAATACAGTTTCTACTTCTATTGAGGTATTAACAGGGTTTTCTTTAGGTGCTGAATCGATTGCCTTATTTGCCCGTGTTGGTGGTGGTATTTATACTAAAGCTGCTGACGTGGGTGCTGACTTAGTAGGTAAAGTAGAAGCAGGAATTCCTGAAGATGATGTTCGTAACCCAGCAACAATTGCTGATAACGTAGGTGATAACGTAGGTGATGTAGCAGGTATGGGTGCCGATTTATTCGGTTCATATGTGGCTACTATTCTTGCTACAATGGTATTAGGTCAAGAAGTTGAAGTAACAGATAACTTTGGTGGGATGTCGCCAATTTTATTACCAATG
Source organism: Chitinophaga pinensis (assembly GCA_945872015.1). Taxonomy (GTDB): domain Bacteria; phylum Bacteroidota; class Bacteroidia; order AKYH767-A; family OLB10; genus CAINEC01. Next base: position 7,406 of record CAMBYJ010000045.1, read on the forward strand.
GTAATTTGTGGATTAGGAATTATTTTCTCAATAGTGGGAACATGGTTCGTAACTATTAAGGATGAAAAATCGAATGTACAAAATGCATTAAACCTTGGTAATTGGGCATCCATGATTTTAACGGTTATTGCTTCTTATTTTGTTGTTCAATATATGTTACCAGAGGGTGATATTACTTTAAGATCTGCAACATTTACAAAGATGGGTGTTTTTATGGCCATCGTTGTAGGTACCGTGGTAGGTGCAATTATGAGTATAGTAACCGAATATTACACAGCAATGGGTAAAGGTCCTGTGAACTCAATTATTCAACAATCATCTACTGGTCATGCTACTAACATCATTGGTGGTTTATCAGTTGGAATGAAATCAACTGTAATTCCTATTATCACATTAGCAGCGGGAATTATGTCCTCTTATTATTTTGCTGGATTATACGGAGTAGCAATTGCAGCTGCGGGTATGATGGCAACAACAGCTATGCAGTTAGCGATTGATGCATTTGGTCCTATTGCTGATAATGCTGGTGGAATTGCTGAGATGAGCCAATTACCTCCTGAAGTTCGTGAGCGTACTGATAATTTAGATGCGGTTGGTAATACAACAGCGGCAACAGGAAAAGGATTTGCGATTGCTTCTGCAGCATTAACATCATTGGCTTTATTTGCAGCGTTTGTTGGTATTGCTGGTATTGATGCTATTGACATTTACAAAGCGCCAGTATTAGCTGGTTTATTTGTAGGTGGTATGATTCCATTTATCTTCTCTGCATTATGTATTCAAGCGGTTGGTAGAGCAGCAATGGACATGGTACAGGAAGTTCGTCGTCAATTCCGTGAAATTCCAGGTATTATGGAATATACAGCAAAGCCAGAATATGAAAAATGTGTAGCTATTTCAACTAATGCCTCTATTCGTGAAATGATTATGCCGGGTGCCATCGCACTTATAACGCCATTAATCGTTGGTTTTATCTTCGGACCAGAAGTGTTAGGTGGTTTACTTGCAGGTGTAACAGTAAGTGGTGTGTTAATGGGTATTTTCCAATCGAATGCTGGTGGTGCTTGGGATAACGCAAAAAAATCATTTGAAAAAGGAGTAATGATCAACGGAGAGATGTTCTACAAAAAATCAGAGCCACATAAAGCTTCTGTTACAGGTGATACAGTAGGTGATCCATTTAAAGATACATCTGGACCTTCGATGAACATTCTAATTAAATTAATGTCGATTGTATCATTAGTAATTGCTCCATATATTGCTGTTAATGGTGGTGAAGCAGGAATGGATAAATGTTCCTCAGATAAAATGGAATGCGGAACATCAATGATGTCGTGCGATAAAGATGCAGAAGGAAATTGCATGATTGATTCATCTATGTGCGCAGTATGGATGCAAGCAGGCATGATTGACAGCACCGCATGTGTGAAGATGGAGAATGGTATGTGCCATATGAAATCAGATGCTTGCAAGAATGCAATGATGGAATGTCATAAAGGAATGGAAGGATGCAAAGAAGGCGATATGAAAGGATGTGAAAGCAAAATGAAAGATTGTGGAGACATGTCGAAAGAAGAGTGCCACGAAAAAATGGGTGGCGAAAAAGAGTGTTGCAAGAAAAAATAATTCTTCCTCAATAATTTTTAAAAGGTCTTCTGCAAAGAAGGCCTTTTTTATTTCTATTAATTTACCATGTCATTATCAAATTAAAATTTACTTACTTTTACCTTACAAGTAAATTGTTTAAATGTGAGCAAAAAAACCAAAACCATTATTCCAGAGAAAAAAATGGTGGTAGATAATACGCCTTTTAATTGGACACCTGTTTATTTTTTCGTCATACTATTTTCCTTTCTTCTTTACGCGAACACGATTAATCATGATTTCACTGTTGATGACGGAACTGTAATCGCAAATAATAGTTTTACTAAAAAAGGTGTTGATGGACTTAAAGATATTTTCACCAATGCTTATCGAGCAGGATTCTGGGAAAGGAAAGAAGGTTTGTATCGTCCCCTATCCGTTGCCATGTTCGCTATCGAATATCAAATTGGTAATGGTTCACCGCTTCCAGGACATATCATGAATATTCTTTTTTACGTACTGACATCTATCGTTGTTCTTTCTGTACTCAAAAGAATCCTACACAATTATCACCCGCTCATTCCTATTGCTGCTGCATTGTTGTTTGTAGCCCACCCAATCCATACCGAAGTAGTAGCTAATATTAAAAGTCGTGATGAACTATTAAGCTTCTTCTTCGGAATACTCGCTTTGCAATTGTTGTTTAACTACATCGATAAAAATAAAATTCATTGGATGCTTTTATCTTGCCTTGCATTCATGCTATCGTTATTTAGTAAAGAATCAAGTGTTACATGGCTTGGAGTATATCCGATAGCGTTATGGTTCCTTACGGATAAAAAAATAATGGATATTGTAAAATTTTCTATTCCTTACTTAGCATTGTTTGCCTTGTTTATGTTAATCCGAATGAAAATATTAGGCACAATTACCGGTGAACAAGAAGTATTACTGATTAATAATTCGCTTGTAGGAGCTCCCGATAAAGCATCGCAATTGGCAACAGCATTCGGAATACTTGCGCGTTATATTGGAATATTAATAATACCTGCGTCATTGGT
>CAMBYJ010000046.1 GCA_945872015.1 Chitinophaga pinensis
TTTGTTTTGGTTGGCCCTGCTAGTTCGTCGGGGCAAGGAACATCAGGCGCCATTGTTGAAACCGTCACAGATAACGTTGCTGTTGATCACGTTGTTATCAAACTGTATGTAGCCAACACAATTGTTGGCATTATATCAAAAGATGCAACTTTCACTCCTCAGGTTGCTATTGCTGGTTTTGCCACTATCAGCCCTGGAATTCAGCTCAGCAGCACAGTAAGCAACAACTTGTTTAGAGGAACTTCCACTGACTCTCAATCATTAGGTGGCGTATCAGCAGCTTCGTTCCTGCGTAGCGATCAAAATGATACGACCAGCGGCACATTGGGCGTACTAAACGACACAGGTTTAACAGTAGGTGCCGACCAAGATGCTAAGATTTCAGTTACCACAGCAACCAGTTCCGTTAATATTCAAAACCAAACACAAGACGCTAACATTGCTGTTGTTGTCAACGACGGTGGTGTAACTACTACTGCATTGTTGGTCAATGGCGCCACAAGCCAGGTGGGCGTTCTTGGTATCACTAACTTAAATGCCAGCGGTGTAGGCAACATCGGAGCCAGCGGTGCGGTGTTTAATACAGTATTTGCCACAGCTACCACAGCCCTATACGCTGACGTTGCAGAACGTTTTGCAGCAGACGTAGAAATGTTACCGGGTACAGTGGTTGAACTAGGTGGCTCGGCTGAAATTACCAAAAGTGTTGACGAATTGAGTGAAAATGTCTTCGGAGTGATAAGTACAAGAGCTGCTTATCTAATGAACTCTGGTGCAGGAACAGATTCAACTCACCCTCCTATCGCAATGACAGGTCGTGTACCAGTTAGAGTAACCGGGTCAATCCGTAAAGGTGACCGATTAGTAGCAGCAGGCGACGGTCTAGCTCGCGCTGCCAAAACAGGCGAAGCCACAGCGTTTAACGTAATTGGTCGTGCTCTAGAATCCAAAGAAAGTGCCAAGATTATTCCTTTTGTGAAGAGGTAAATGCGCTGCAATTGAGCGATTTTGAACGATACTTTGAGCATACTGGCTTTAAGTTGTTGTCAGTTTCAGGCGATTACGATGGGTCTTTGTTTGACGAACATCAATCAAAAAGATTAATTTTACTCGCTGAAAGAAAATAAGATGTTAGCTCAAAACTCTCTGATTCTGTTTTTAAGTGTGATAGCTGGTGGTGGCTTGTTTTTCCTTTTGAAGAAAACACCTCAACATTTTTTAAAATTAACCTTATCATTCTCGGGAGCCTTTTTATTTTCTATCACTGTTTTACATCTAATGCCGGAAGTCTACCAGCAAACCGATTACAAAATTGGTGTATGGATTATGATTGGTTTCTTTTTACAAGTAGTGCTTGAATTTTTTTCTGAAGGAATTGAACACGGACACGTTCACGTACATGATCATCAGCACCATTTTCCTTTGGCAATGATGTTAAGCTTATGCTTGCATAGTTTTTTAGAAGCGATGCCTTTATCCTCAGAAAATGATGGAAACAATAATTTATTAATCGGAATTGCGATGCATCATATACCTGTAGCATTTGCATTTGTAAGTATGCTTGTTCAATCTGGTGTTAAACGCAACAATGCCTTATTATTTTTAGCATTATTCGGATTAATGGGTCCCTTGGGAGCTTCAACATCATTTATCCTTGGTGCTGGAATGGTTCCTTTCTTAACTGCAATAGCACCTAAAATTATGGCGATTGTAATTGGAATCTTTCTTCATATCTCCACTACGATTTTATTTGAATCAAGTTCTAATCACCGATTCAATTTTATGAAAATGGTAGTGATTGTGATTGGAGGATTAGCAGGAATATTACTGAGCTGATTTCTTTTTCACGAAAAGAGTACCTCTTAATGAAGATAATTTCTTTTCATCATCTTCTTCATCAAGATCAACATTCAATCCATCTAGTTCCAATTTATAATCATATTTTGCACTAGATGCATTTAGTTGCATATATGTTTCATCTACGGAGCTATCATTACTACCATACTGCGACTTAAGGTTCATGAATGTTTTTTCCAAAATAATAGTATCGACATTATCCTTATCGATTGTAATGATAATTGCAAACTGCTTTTCACTGTATTTTATATCATACGAAATTGAATCAATAAATCCGTTGTCATAATAGGAATCATTAATAGGATAAATATTGACAGGGATTGAATAATCAAAACCCGAAACCAGTTTACCATCGCTGCGCGTGCAGGAATACTCATGATTTTCTTTTGATGCTGGTTCCATGGCCGCATACGCAAGGTTTGATTCCATTCCCAATAAAGCTAATACTTGATCTGTTTTATTCGTGTATTCTCCTTTCTTCTCTTTTGTAACTACTGATAAATCCTGAGAAAATAAATCTTGAATACTTTCTACTCCATGCACATCAATCATATAATTTATAATTGATGAAATCTCTTTTTCATCTGCCTTCTTGATTTGTTTTTTAGGCTTAACGGCCTTACCATTTACAAGTATTTTATATTCCTGAAAGATTTTTTCTAATCGATTATGCTGACTCAACGAGCTTACCTGAAAGGCATTCCACGGACCAAAACCTGATAACATTACAGCAAAGAATAAGCTAAGCGGTACAAACTTAATATTCTTCCTAAGACTAAATAAAAAGTAAATTGCAACAATAAATAGCCATAGCGAAAGAACAATCAAGAAGTATCTATTTTCAGTCACGCCATATTCCATAACGCGTCTGCCAATAGCCATAATCAATAAAATAATCAAAGGGAAAACAGCAAGAAAAAAACGTTTTGTAAAGGTGCGTATCCATGTATGCTCTGCATCATCACGCAAAGGCCAAACAAGTAACAATGCTAACATTCCAAGAGTAGAAAAACCAAGAATTAAGTAGGAAACAATGCCACGAGGCCATACCAACGTGAACAAAATTTTTGCTTCGTAGAAATATAAAATGATTAAATAAATCACAACCAATGGCAGTAATACATACTGCGTAAATATTCGTAATCCTTTAGGATATTCGCGAACTTGCTCAAGTGCTATAACGCGCGAAGGAACACCTGCTAAAAAGAACCAGGTAGTTAGTATTACCCCCACCGTTATAAAAAGATACAAATAAATTTTCTCTCCAAAATCGATATTGAACAATTCTTTTATTGCGAGTAAGGCAATGGATAATCCGATATAAAAAACAGCAGAATAAATGGCTGATGTTAAAAAACGTATTAAGAGTGACTTATTATATTGCCAAAATCCGTTGACCTCTGTGTTAACGAGAAAAGGCGCGAATGAAACACCGAGATGTGCAGCTATTAGTAAAATGATAAATCGTGAGACCGATTTTACCGTATAAAATTCAGGCTGTGCGTAAAAGTAATAAACCATTAAGGCTGCAACAGCCATATTGAGCATAATTACGGTAGTGGTTCGCATGGTATAGCGTTCCGAAAAAACCGATAATCCCAAATAAGCGACCATCCCTAGCCACAACGTTTGAAGTGCATAAAAGAGATGAACATTATCCTTAAAATCTGTATCCTCATCCACCATATAAATCAGCAATGTAGCCGATAGTATAGCACATGTTAAAGCCATCGGGAAACGACGAAAAGCTTTCGCTGCCTGATGGATAATTAATTCTATTGAGTAAAACTTCATTTGCTAATTTTTACCAATCTGTAGTGTAATCGTCTAAATCGCGACGTTCTTTTTTTGTTGGACGACCTTCGCCACCTTTAAAATGAAATGATGCTTGTGCCAACTGATATAATCTGAACTTCTCTAATTCTGCTTCTGGAGTAATATCTTCCATAAACTCCTTTACTAACGCCGCCCCTATCCGTCGTTCAATCACATTTAACACTTTTACTGTTTGTTGCCAAGGACCACGATGAACAACAATCATGTCGCCAATCTTTATTGTACGCGATGCTTTAACTGATTGCTCTGCAATTCTCACTTTACCTTTTTCACAAGCTTCGGCAGAAAGGCTTCTTGTTTTAAACAAGCGTACCGACCAAAGCCATTTATCTATGCGGACCTTCTCCGTCATGATGAACAGTAATTAGTGCTTGGCGTTATTTGACAAGTAAGCAAAGATGGTTTCCTTTTGCTCATCTGTAATTTTTGCTTTCGGCGCCATACGGTCAAGGTGTTTTGTCCAATCTTTCTCGTTGTACTTGCCAGGATTATGTAAACCATGGCATTTGTTACAATTCGATTCGTAAAGCGATTTCCCCTCTGTAATTTTTGCCAATATAATTGGATCTGTAACTGGTGCTGGCGCAGTAGTGGTTGTGGTTGTAGCGATTTTCTTGCTGCAGGAAACTAGTGCTAACACAGCAAGTATTGAAAATGCAAAACGGATATTTCTTTTCATGATACTGATTTTTTGCTAATATAATCAGTTATCGGGAATTAAAACGACCGCAAATTATTTTGTTATTGTTTAGGTATCAACATTAAAAGGTGATGAATGTAATTTAACTACATGATGTATCTCATACAAGCAATGCAGCACACCAAACTATCTTCGTACTTTAAAAGCAACAATTATGAGCAACAAGGTTCTATCGGTAGGAAGTAAATTCCCGGGGTTTAATAAAAAGGCTGTTGTTTCAACAGAACGCGGAAAAGAATTTTTCGATATTAGTTCAGATCATTTGTTTGAATCAGGCAAATGGACGGTTTTATTTTGGTGGCCAAAAGATTTTACAACTGTTTGTCCTACAGAAATTGTTGAATTTGATAAGCACAACGACGACTTCAAACAACGTAATACTGTTTTGTTAGGGGCATCTACCGACTCTGAATATGTGCATTTAGGATGGAGATTAAACCACGAAGATTTAAAAAACTTATCCTTCCCAATGATTGCCGATACTTCTAAATCGTTGGCAGAAGAACTCGGTATTTTAGAGCCAAATGAAAAAATTGCTTACCGCACAACCTACATCATCGACCCTCAAGGAATTATTCGGTGGTTATCGGTTTATGATTTATCGGTAGGCCGTAATGTAAACGAAGTAATTCGTGTATTAGATGCTTTGCTGACTGACGAGCTAACACCTTGCGGTTGGAAAAAGGGTGAGGCGACGCTTACAGCTTAGGTGATTTAAAATCGACATTGTAGTTTTTGCGGGCTGAAAGTCGTATCTTTGCAGCCCAAATAAACGGTCATGCTACAAGTTACAAACCTATCGCTTCGCTACGGAAAAAGAGTCCTTTTTGAAGAGGTAAATCTTAAATTCACCCCCGGAAACTGCTACGGTATTATAGGTGCTAATGGTGCCGGCAAATCGACATTTCTGAAAATCCTTTCAGGCGAAATAGATGCTACCACAGGACAAATCTCGATGGGTCCTAACGAGCGAATGAGCGTTTTAAAGCAGAATCACTTTGAGTTTGACCAATTACCTGTACTTCAAACCGTATTAATGGGAAATAAGAAGTTATGGGACATTATGGTGGAGAAAGATGCTGTTTATGCAAAGCCTGACTTCTCTGATGAAGATGGAGCCCGTGCAGCAGAATTAGAAACCGTATTTGCTGAAATGGATGGCTGGAATGCAGAGAGCAGTGCTGCTAACTTGCTAAGCGAATTAGGTATCAAAGAAAATCTGCATAATAAATTGATGCATGAACTAAACGGTAAAGAAAAAGTCCGAGTTTTACTTGCTCAAGCTTTATTTGGCAACCCAGATATTTTATTACTCGATGAGCCTACCAACGACTTAGACGTTGAAACGATTACATGGTTGGAAGACTTCTTAGCAGATTTTCAAAATACGGTGATTGTGGTTTCCCATGATCGACATTTCTTGGATTCTGTTTGTACGCATATTGCCGATATTGATTTTGCAAAAATTCAATTATACACAGGTAACTATACTTTCTGGTATGAGTCGAGCCAGTTAGCATTGCGCCAGCGCAGCGACCAAAATAAAAAGGTTGAAGATAAGCGCAAGGAGTTACAGGATTTCATTGAGCGTTTCAGTGCGAATGCATCTAAATCACGTCAAGCAACGAGTCGTAAAAAATTATTAGAAAAATTAGTGGTGGATGATATTCAACCATCTAACAGAAAATACCCAGGTATTATTTTTAAAGCAGAGCGCGATTGCGGAGATCAGATTTTACATGTAGAAGGATTGAAAAAATCAGCGCCCGATGGAACGAATTTATTTTCTGATATCACCTTCACGATGGTGAAAGGCGATAAAGTAGCTTTCTTGTCACGTGAGCCATTAGCTGTTTCTTCATTCCTGAATATTGTAATGGGAGAAGATAATGCAGAAGCAGGCGAATACAATTGGGGAAGTACAATCACCCGTTCGTTTTTACCAAATGAGAATTCAAAATTCTTTACAGGTGAATACAACCTTGTCGATTGGCTACGTCAGTTTTCAGCTGATAAATCAGAAACGTATATCCGTGGTTTCTTAGGTAAAATGCTATTCTCAGGAGAGGAAGTAATGAAAAGATCGAATGTATTGAGCGGAGGAGAAAAAGTACGATGTATGATTTCAAGAATGATGCTAACGAATGCGAATTGCTTAGTTTTAGATGAACCAACGAATCACTTAGACTTAGAGTCCATCACGGCATTTAACGATGCATTAAAAGATTGGAAACACGTTGCATTATTCACTTCTCATGACCATACGTTTGTAGAAAGTGTTGCCAATAGAATTATTGAATTAACTCCTTCGGGAATTATTGATAAGCGCATGACTTACGATGAATATCTTGCAGATGAAAACATCAAGGTTGTTCGACAATCAATGTATCCTGAATTAATCAACGCATAAAACCTAACCCAGACCAATAACAGTCTGGGTTTTTTAATTACTATATTTACGAAAATTATTTTTTATGAATCCCTGGCACGACGTACACTTTGGAGATAAAGCTCCTGAAATTGTAAAGGCAATTATCGAAATCCCGAAGGGAAGTAAAGGGAAATATGAGATTGATAAAGAGAGTGGTTTGATAAAACTAGACCGTGCTTTATTTTCTGCTGTGCACTACCCTGCAAACTATGGATTTATTCCTAAGACCTATGCCGATGATAAGGATCCATTGGATATTTTAGTCATTACCTCACTTGAATTACCGCATTTGTGTTTAGTGGAAGCAAAAGTAATTGGTGTGATGCGTATGGTAGATCAAGGAGAAATGGATGATAAAATTATTGCAGTTGCATTGCATGATGAATCTGTAAATTATATCAACGATATTTCTGAATTACCTCCTCATACTACTATTGAGATGCGAAGATTTTTTGAGGATTATAAACTTTTAGAGAAGAAAAAAGTTGTAGTAGAAGAGTTTTTAAATAAAGAAAAAGCATTAGGTATTATTAAAGATGCTATTCAACTTTACAAGGAAACATTTTAAGCTTTAATGATGTCGAGTAACCAATACGATTACATTTTTGCAGGAGGCGGCGCATCAGCGTTGAGTCTGCTTGTTCGTATGCAAAAAGAAGGTTTGTTACGAGATAAAAAAGTATTGGTCATTGATAAAGATCAAAAAGTACATAACGACCGTACCTGGTGTTTTTGGGAGGAGAAAGAAGGTTTGTTTGAACCGTGTGTGATTAAAACATGGGATAAAATTCGTTTTGCGTCTCCTGGTTATGATGCGAAGTTAAATCCGCAGCCTTACAAGTATAAAATGATTCGCTCCCAGGCATTTTATCAATATTGCAGAGATGTTATTTCTCAAAATAGCAATATTCATTTTGTGCAAGCAGCAATTTTAAATTTTGAAAACGATGTGGTGGTTACTTCAGAAGGTAGATACAAAGGCGCACTTATTTTCAACAGCATATTACAAAATCTAAACAAAGACGAATCGCGTTATCATTATTTTTTGCAGCATTTCAAAGGCAAGTTTGTAGAAACGGAGCAACCATTTTTTGAAGAAGGGGTTGCTACATTGATGGACTTTACCATCAATCAAAACAACGAATGTCGTTTTATGTATATCCTACCCCTAAGTGCGACAAAAGCATTAATAGAGTTTACTATTTTTTCAGAAAAGCTTTTGGTAGAATCAGCGTATGAGAGCGAGCTCATGAAATACATCGAAGAAAAATTAAAGTATCATCCCTATAAAATAACTGAAGAAGAATTTGGTGTAATTCCAATGTACAATCAGCCATTCCCAAAAAGATTAAATGCAAATGTGTTTAATATTGGAACGAATGGCGGCGCTAGTAAAGCCTCTTCCGGATTTACGTTTCACTTTATTCAGGAAGAGTCGAAACAACTTGTTGCACATCTGAAAAAACATCCAAACTTGAATAATTATAATCCCAAAGGCAAAGGACGTTTTCAGTTTTTCGATGATGTATTTTTAAGAGTATTAAGAGAGAAAACAGTTCCTGCCTTTTATTTATTCAATTGCATGTTCAGAAAACTTCCAGCTTATTTACCATTAAAATTTTTAAATGAGGAAACATCTATGCTGGAAGATTTAAAAATCCTTCGCGTATTTCCAAGGATGGTATTTATGAAAGCAGCAATTAGCGAATTTCTTAGGCAACCTGTCCGTCGCGCTGAATAAAATCGATGGCTACGCGGTTAAACGCATCCGACTGATCCATATTCACAACGTGACCACAATTGTCTAATACTTCTAGAAAAGAATTCTTGTGTAAAGATACCATTCGTTTAACAGGCTCTAGGAACATGTAATCTTCGGAACCCATTACATATAAAATTGGAAGTCCTGTTTCTTTTTCACGAATGAAACGCAACAGCGGATTTAACTCTGCTGTTAATTTATACCAGCGTAAAAATTCTTTTTGATATAACTTTCTTGCTTCGCTGATAAAAAACTTTCTTGACTCTGCATGACGTTTACGAGGCATGATAATCCATGCAAAAAACGAATACAGCCAGATATAAGGCACAATCGATTTCATTCGATTACCAAACCATACTAAAAAGCGAGAACGGATATTCAGACGCGTTATAGCGCCACCCATGATTAATGTTTTGATGCGCTCAGGTTGCATCTCTCCTATCATCCGTATGATTAAAGTACCGAGTGATATTCCGATAAAGTGTGCTTTTTGAATCTTTAAATGATCCAATACTTCCAACACATCTTTACTAACTTTTTCAAATGTATATTTCTTATCGAGCACAAACTTTGCATGCTTCGATTTTCCATGTCCGCGTAAGTCAACAATCAATACGTTAAACTTCTCACTGAACGCTTTAAGCTGCTTATGCCAAATAGATGAACTACCTCCTGCGCCGTGCACAAACACAACCCAATCGGCTTTATCATTTAACTCAAACTTTTTAAAGTGTAGCATTTTTGTTTATTCGAATACTGTTTCCATCTGAATACCTTCGGGACGAGGATGTTTCCATCGCTTATGTGTCCACAACCAAAATTCAGGAGCCTGCAAGATATCGTTTTCTAAAATCAAATTCGTTTTTTTCGTGATAAATCCTTTTTCTTCAACAGCAGGATTTTGGGTCACCACTGAGAAATAATATTCATAATGACCACGAGACACTTTCTTCACAGAACCAAACAACACCGGCATGTTATACTGACGAGCATATTTCTCCGTCCCGTAAAAGCAAGCCGTTTCCTGATTCATAAATTGCATCCAGTATGCTTTACGAGGATTAGAAGGACTCTGATCGATGGCAAAAATGGTTGCAGTTAATGTGTTTTTGTTGTTTTCAAATACCTCTGCAACACGCTTTGTGCTGATCATTTGTAATCCAAAGTTACTGCGCGACTTTAATACCTTATCATCAAAAAATTTATTGGACAGAGATTTATAAATAGCAATCGCTTGATGCTTCACCTGACTATCCAGTCCTGTTGCTACCCACTCCCAGTTGTTATAATGTCCGCCGGCAAGTATAACACTTTTTCCTTGAGCAAAATAAGCATCAAGAAGTTCGGGGTTAATTAATTTGTTGCGTTTCAACAATTCTTCTTTGGTAATAGCAAAAGACTTAAATGTCTCCACCAATACATCGCAGAAGTGACGATAAAATTTTGC
>CAMBYJ010000047.1 GCA_945872015.1 Chitinophaga pinensis
TTGCTGCAGAGTTAAAGTCAGAGCTATTATTAATCAATAGCCAAGGTTTTTCAAATATTGTTGTCGACTTATCTGAGTCACTGTATTGCGATTCATCAGGACTAAGTGCAATTTTAGTTGGAAACCGTTTATGTAAAAACTCTAGCGGCGTATTTGTTGTAACAGGATTAAATGATGCAGTTAAAAAACTGGTTCAAATCTCTCAGCTCGATCAGGTATTAAACATTAAATCATCCAATCAGGAAGCAGTTGAGTTTGTAATTGCAACTGAAATGGAAAAAAACATCAACGAAGATCAGTCATAAAATAACACGAAGCATGAAAAAAATAATTACGTTAATAGCAAGTTTTGTAATTCTAGGAAGTAAAATAGCATTGTCTCAGTGCACGCCGAATACAGCAATCACTCAACCAGGAATTTTTCCTGATAGCGCAACAGGATTAACACCTGCAATCGTCAACCAACCTTATGTACAAGATATGCAGTTAAAGGTTCCTGTTGATACAGTAGTAAGTATTGGACCTCTTCCTATCACAGTGCCGATTACTTCAATTGAGTTAGTTTCATTTTCAGGATTGCCTGCGGGACTTTCTTACACATGTAATCCTGCTAGTTGTGTTTTCCCTGGTGGCTCTAATGGATGCGTTGCTATTACAGGAACACCAACAGTTGCTGGTGTTTATCAAATCACTGCAATTACAAAAACAACCGCCACTATTTTCGGAATTCCTAACTCACAGTTTGATACGCTCAATTATTATTACATGACCGTTTCTACTACTGCAGGATTAAGTGAAGCAGGAGTGCCAACATTAACGATGAGTCAGAATATGCCGAATCCAACGGAAGACTTTACAACTATCATTTATAACTTACCAAATTCGGGAGAAGTTGAATTTTATATGCACAACATGATTGGCAAAGAAGTATATCACAGAACGTATAATGGCGATCAAGGTGAAAACGTTTTAAAGTTAGATGTGCGTGATTTTACTCCTGGTGTTTACATGTACTCCATCTCTATCAACGGCGAGTCTGTTACTAAGAGAATGGTGATTTCTAAAAAGTAAATGGGTTTTGAATTAACAATTTTAGGGAGTAGTTCTGCTACTCCCATTTATAATCGTCATCCAACTTCTCAGTTATTAGTAATACGCGATCATCATTTTCTGATTGATTGTGGCGAAGGTACCTTAACGCAGTTATTAAATTACCGTATTAAGTACCATAAAATAACACACATTTTTATTAGTCATTTGCATGGCGACCATTACCTTGGTTTGGTTGGATTGATTTCTACTTTTCACTTGCAAGGACGTACAATCGATTTACATATCTACGGACAGCAAGAGTTGATGGACATTATTGAAATTCAATTGCGGATTTCGAATATGCATCTACGTTATAATCTCATCTTTCATTCAGTAAGACATTATGCTCCTGAAGTTGTTTTTGAAGACGAAGAAATAATGGTACGTTCGGTTGTGTTGAATCACAGAGTCCCTTGTACAGGATTTATCTTTAAAGAAAAACCTCGTCCAAGAAAGTTGCGTATTGATAAACTGCAAGAACATAATATCCCTTTTACTTATTTTAATAAACTTCGGAAAGGGGAGGACTTTAGAACGTATAACGGTGACGTGATACCTAATAAGGAATTAACGGAAGAGCCTTCTCCTTCACGTGCTTATGCTTATTGCTCAGATACTATTTTTGATATTGGTGTTGCAGATGAAGTTCGAGGTGTCGATTTGCTTTATCATGAGGCAACATTTTTACACGAACAAGAAGATCGTGCTGCAGCAACCTTTCATTCTACTTGCATACAAGCAGCGGAGATTGCAAAAAAAGGGGAGGTAAGTAAATTAATAATCGGACATTTTTCTGCTCGTTACCGCGATTTGCAACCATTGTTATTAGAAGCTAAATCTGTTTTTGAAAATACAGAGTTGGCACTGGAAGGAAGGAAGTTTAAGGTTGATTAATTTGATTTTATACTGTTTGGTCATTGCTGATTGATAAGCTATATTTAGGAATATTTATTTAGCAACGTAAGTTTTTATTTGCAAAATTCGTTATAAATATCAATATAGTCTTTCGCACCTAAATCGATAGCTTTTTTAATATCTGGACAACCATCCTCGCCTAAATTTGATTTAGCAAGTCCCCTTTGAATAAAAGCACGCGTTGAAAAATCAGTTTTGTTTTTATCAAAATCAATTACATTTGAAAAATCGAAAATCGCCTCTTTGAATTTTTTTATTGACAACTTGGCCAAACCTCTATAATAAAACGCATCAATATTGTCCTTTTTTAAATCAATAGCAAAAGAATAATCTGATATTTCACCGTCTAAATCTTTTAAATATTTTTTAGCAAGCCCTCTATTTAAGTACGATTTAGATTTATTATCGTTTGATGATTCTGGGTAATAATTTATAGCTAAAGTATAATATTTTATTGCATCTCTGAATTCTAAGTCTAGTTTTGCTTTTGCAAATCCTAAGGTATGATATAAGTAGGCTTTTTGGAGGCTATCATTTGACAACCTTAATGCAGAATTAAGGTTGTCTAAAGCATTTTTCGAATAATTTAAATTCATGTATGATTGACCAATAAAGCCATATACATCTGAAATTGTCGAAAAATATTCATTTTGAACGTTTGTTAATACTTTAATTGAATTGTAAAATAATGCATTTTCAAAAGATTGTATAGCTTCAAGATGTTTGTCCTGATAATATAGTGCTAAACCTTTAAATATTAGACCATTTATGTTGGTAGAGTCAATTCTTAAAATCTCGTTCGCATCTACAATTACTTCGTTGTATTTGTTTAAGATTATATTTATTTCGGCTTTTTTTTCAAATGCAATTGTATTGCTTTTATCCAAATTAATTGCCTCTAATAAAGCTGTTTTTGCATTTGTAAAATCACTATTTGATGTAAAATTTTCTGCGGAAATAAGAAGTTTTTCATAATCATAATCATTCAAATATTCAATATTTTGAATAAAATCATCATTATGTAATTCTTCATTCGATCTGATATTTACAATCAATGATGCATTTCTGGTTTCAATAAAAAATAGTTGAGTAAAATAAGTCGATTCATTTGAGGAAATTTGGTTGCATACGGAAGTGAACTTACCGATTTTATTCTCACCTTGGCTATATCCTAAATTTATTATTCTTAGTTTTTTTATAAAGCAAGATTCTTCGATATTTTTTTGGGCTGATTTAACGGTGTTTAGAGTAATGGTAGTTTTAGTGGTTTTTAGAAAGGTAATATTTTCGTTAAAGTCGTTTACATTAATTATTGCTTGAAAGTTGGGATTACTAATTGTGTTAATAACTGCATCTTTAGCTTCTTGACATAAATTAAAAAAAACTAAAGAGTCATTTTTAATTTCATTTAAATAGTCGGAAGTTAGTAGTATGTAATTTTTCTCTTTTTTTATTTTTATACCAATTTTATTAAGAGGAAATTTATCATACGGTTGTTTAGCTATAGTATTATAATGGCTGAATAAAATAAAAAATAATATTAGGTGCTTAATTTTCATATTTTACAAGTTTAGGATTTGGACCATATTTGTTTTCACCATCAAAGCTATTTGCGAATAATAGCCAAAATATATAAAATGGTATAAAAACAAACCATCCACTATTTCCTCTATCATGGCATCTTTTCGCACTTTGTGCAAAGAAAAACCATAATAAACAAAATCTGATTATTGATGTTATGCCTTCCGGCTTTTTTTTTTCGAAAGAAAATGAATTTAGTTCATCACTTTGTGAACTTGAATTAATAATAAATGCAATTAATAAATAAATTACGAAGCTGATTATGTATTCAGTTCTTCTAATTCGACCTTCAAACGAGAATGGTTTTTTAAACATATTTTTATATTATAGTTTGATTAAAGAATAAAATTAAAGTTAATTTTTAAATATTCAAATTGATAAAAATTAAATCATCATTTTCACCTTTAGCACCGAAGCAACAGAAAGCAAATCTTTTATTTCTCCATTCATCACCATAGTTACTAATTCTTCAAAAGGTAGTTTGCGAATTTGTAATTGTTCAGTTTCTTCAGGATTGGTTTCTGTTATGGTAAGTCCTCTTGCAATGTAGGCATATCCTATTTCATCAGAGACAGAATTAGACAATTGACATCCATCAATAATCATTGTCCATTCGTTTGCTTTTAAGCCGGCCTCTTCTTCTAATTCGCGTTTAGCACCTTCTAATAAATCTTCTCCCTCCGGAACACCACCTTCAATTACTTCCCACTCATACGTTTTAGTAGTGTATCTAAATTGTCCAACAATCCATGTATTGTTTTCTTCATCTAGCGGAATAATGGCCATAGCTCTGTTCTTAAAATGCACCACTCCATAAATACCATCATTGCCTACAGGATTAATCACCTGCGACTCATCAAGGCGTATCCAAGGGTTATCGTATTTTGTCTCGGTAGATTTAGTAGTCCATGGATTTTGTTCTGTCATACAGCAAAATTATCGATTTCATTTATTCAAATTGAAAAAGTTGTTCGCTTTACTTTTATATTCGTATTCAAATAATCAAGGTATGAATCGGATAGCAGTTTTTACATCAGGAGGCGATGCTCCCGGAATGAATGCTTGTATACGAGCAGTCACGCGTGCAGCACTTGCCAATAATATTCAGGTATATGGTATTATGCGAGGTTATCAAGGAATGATAGACGGAGAAATTATACCAATGGAGTCTCGTTCTGTCTCTAATATTGTACAACGTGGCGGAACAATTTTGAAGGCCGCTCGCAGTAAAGAGTTTCTTACAAAAGAAGGTCGTGATAAAGCCTATGAGAATTTAAAGAAGCATGATATCAATTGTATTGTTGCAATCGGAGGCGATGGAACATTTTCTGGAGCAGAAGTATTTACGAATGAACATCCCGATATTAAAATTGTAGGTATACCTGGAACAATTGATAATGATTTAGCAGGCACTGATTTTACACTTGGTTTTGATACTGCTTTAAATACAGTTGTTGATGCAGTCGATAAAATTAAAGATACCGCTGCTTCTCACGATCGTTGTTTTTTGATTGAAGTAATGGGTCGCGATTCAGGTTGTATTGCACTTTGGTCTGCTGTTGCAGGTGGAGCAGAAATGGTGATGTTGCCAGAGAAAGCAATGAGTGTAGAAGATTTAGTTAAAACGTTAGATACTGCTAAACAGAATAAAAAGTCGAGCACCATCGTTATTGTTGCTGAAGGAGAAAAGAACGGAGGTGCGCAGGCGATAGCTGCTAAGATGAAAGAACATATTCAGGATTATGAAACCAAAGTAACGGTTTTAGGTCATATACAGCGGGGAGGCAAGCCTAGCGCCTTCGATCGTATTCTTGCTGCTCGTTTAGGTGTTCATGCTGTTGAACAATTAATGTCAGGACAAACAAAAGTGATGGTGGGGATTCGTAATAACGCTATTGCACTAACCCCATTTGCTCAGGCTACTAAAAGCCATGATCCATTAGATGAAAAACTATTTTCGATTGCTAATATCTTATCTATTTAAAATAACTCCCATGAAAAATATATTCCTTAGTTCTTTACTTGCATTATCTGTTTCGGTAAGCGCTCAAGATGTTTTAAAAACAAAATCAGGCAAGCCAATTTTACCTGCTAAAAACGATTTTGCATTGAATATTGATGCAGTACCATTTATCAATTTTACAGGTAATTTATTTAATGGAAGTAGTTCGATAGCTCCTCAGTTTTTATTTTCCGAACGTCATCCAATGACATTGTCAGGATTGTATCTGAAAGAAAATGATTTAGCTTTTCGTATGAAAGTGCGCTTAGGATTTTCATCTTTAAAAAACGACACTGCCGTTGCAAAGAATGGAAGTACTAATCCGAATGAATTAGTTATTGATGAATCCATTCAGAAAACAACTGCTATTACATTAGGCTTTGGAGTGCAGAAGTGGAGAGGAGAAGGTCGTGTGAGAGCCTTTTATGGTGGTGAGATTTTATACGGCGTAAAAACAGATAAAACAACTTATACCTATGGTAACGAATTGAGCAATGAAAATCAGGTTACCCGAAATACATTGTATAAGCCAGGTAATACTATTCAATTTTCATTACGTGGATTTATTGGCATCGAGTATTTCTTCGCTCCTAAAATGTCGGTGAGTGGTGAATTTGGATGGGGGCCTGCAGTTCAAACGCGTAAAGCCGGGGAGTTAGTAAGAGAAAAATGGAATGGGGGTGATGTTGAAGAAATAAAAACAGGTACAGGAAAATCATCATTGTTTTCAATCGATAATGATAATAACGGAGGTGCTTTAAATCTGAATATTTATTTCTGATTTCCTGAACTTACCTTGCTCACAAAATCTTCTAACTTGATATTGTTTTTGTATTGCTCTTCGGCAAAGTATTGCAAGATGGGAAGAAATTGTTCGGTTGTTTGATAGCCTTTTAAATTATAAAGCAATTGGTATTGTCCATCTAAAAATGAGTAAGTAGGATAACTCATTTGTCCTTGCATTAAATCAATAGCAATCTGATTGGTCTTGTATTCTTTTACATACGTAAAGCTTTTATCTCTGAAAAGAATCGTATCCTTTGTTTCTGCATCCAGCTTTACCGCATAAAAATGTTCATTCATGTATTTTACTACAGCTGGATCACTAAATGTAGCTGCATCCATTTTCTTGCACCATCCACACCATTCTGTATAAGTATCAATAAAAATACGTTTGGGTTTTTCATCATTTGACTTAACAGCTTCTTCAAAACTCATCCAATGAATTCCGTTAGGATCATATTTAGTTTCTGAAGATTGTGCATTACATCCTGAGAACACAGAGAAAAGGCAATAAGCAAAAAGGGTAACGATAAATTTATTTTTCATAATGCAATGTAACAATTTTTATTAATAAAGACTATTTATTTAACCTCACCCATTAGCTTCTTCACCGCTGGAGAAATAGCAATTAAAATTACCCCAGCAACTAATGAATACAACGCTAGTTGTCCGTAACCATTTGTGTAACCATTAAGTTTTTCCATTAGTGAAGCATTCGGATTTGGCGTTGACATTCCAGCTCCAATGATACCAGCAACATATTGTCCATATGCACTCGCTAAAAACCACATACCCATCATCATTCCTTGTAAAGGTTGAGGAGATAATTTTGTCATGATGGATAATCCGATTGGTGATAAACATAATTCGCCAAAGGTGATAACAAAGTAGGCAAGCGTAAATACCTCTAATGAAGTTACTCCATTAGCATCTGCAAAAAACTTCGTCTGATAAAAAACAAAGAAACCACCAGCTAAAAAGATAAAACCAAGTCCGAATTTAATTAATGTATTGGGTTCAAGATTTCGTTTGCTCATCCATACCCAAAGCAAACCTAAGATAGGAGCGAAGATGATTACAAAAAGAGCATTTGCAGAGTTGTTAATTCCATTCGGATCGAAATTAATTCCGAAGATGGTGTTATGTAAATTTTCACGCGCAAATAACGCTAACGAACCACCGCTTTGTTCGTAGATTCCCCAAAAAATAATAGAAAAGAAAATGAATACCATTGCAGCCATTAATTTCTTTACTTCATCCGAAGAATATTTTCTTAATTCAAAAAGTATGTAAATCAAAGCAGCTGGACCAATGGTGTACATGAAGTAATCAGTGTACTCTGTTTTAGCTACCATCATCATGATAACAGGAATCAAAACTAATGATCCAATATAGACTGCGAGCTCTGCGATTTTATTTCCTTTGCCTTCGTTTAACGGTGATAAACCTATAGGACCTAAACTGCGTTGTGTAAAAATGAAGGTTCCTAGACTAATGGTCATAACAACAGCTGCTAATCCGAATGCTAAATTCCACGAGTAAGAATTAGCAATAGCAATACATGCATAACCTCCTAATAAAGCACCTACATTAATTCCAGCATAAAATAAAGAGAAACCTGCATCACGTCTTGAATCATTTTCATGATAGAGAGATCCAACCATCGTAGAGATATTTGGTTTGAAAAATCCTGTTCCTATAATTGTAAAACTGGTTCCAAGAAAAAACCAGAAATGATTATCAGCAACAGCATGATTAACATTTATTCCAAGTGATAAAATCAAACTACCAGTAATCATTAGTAATCCGCCCCAGAAAAGTGATTTGCGAAACCCTAATATTTTATCAGCAAAGAGTCCACCGATAAATGTAAACGCATACACAAAGGCTTGAATCGCGCCATACTGCAAATTAGCAGTACCTTCATCCATCTTCAATTGCGATACAATAAAGACAGCTAACATTCCACGCATTCCATAAAAGCAAAAGCGTTCCCACATTTCAGAGAAGAACAGATACCATAATTGCTTTGGATATTTCCCTTTAAAGTTTTGTATCTCGGCTAATGTCGACATAGTAGTTTCGTTTGAATCAAAGTAAATCTATTTTAGGCAATTTCCCAAAAGGTGTAAAATAAAAAAGTCCTGACTTATCATCAGGACTTTCTCATGTATTATTATTGACACAATTAGTTTACACCGTGCATCATTTTAATTAATTTTCTATAAAGTGCTAACAAGATAAGTGAAGCAGCTCCACTTAATACGATGAACACACAGAAGAAAATAAATAAGTTGTTGATTTGAATTCCTAAGATGCTAGGGATTTCAGTCGATGCTTCTTCACCAGCTCCTGGAGGAATTAATGCGCTTAATGTACCTGCAAACTTATTTGCTACAGCATTTGCTAAGAACCATGTTCCCATTAATAATGACGATAATCTAACGGGTGCGAGTTTACTAACCATACTTAATCCGATAGGTGATAAACAAAGCTCTCCCATTGTATGAACTATGTACAATGCAAATAACCAGAACATCGCAATTTTAGTTGATGATGAAATTCCATTAACTGCGAAAGCAATAATCACATATCCTAATGCTACTAATGCAAGTCCTAATGCCATTTTTAGAGGCGACGAAGGCTCCATATTTAACTTTGCTAATTTGCCCCACATTACAGTGAAGAAAGGAGCAAGGATAATAATTGCTAATGGGTTTACCGACTGGAACCAAGGAGAAGGGAATTCTGATAAATGAATATCTGCGATAAATCCAAATGCAGTTAAAGAAATAACAGCTAATACTCCTACAACTTGAATTGCTTTTACAATTTTAGAAGTCCATTCGAAGAACCATCCTAAAGCATTGCCTAAGAAATAAATTATGGTCGCATAAACTGCAGCAATCACGTATGCACTTATATTAATATCAATTGCTCTGTCAACTTGCTGATCAGCAAATAAGGTTAATGAAGCACCTGCTTGTTCGAAACATGCCCAGAAGAAAATTACGAAGAAGGCAAGAATGAAAATTACAATAATTCTTTCTCTTTCGTCTTTTGTTAACGATTTATCGGTTAAGATAAGCAGAGGCATTACAATCAATGAAATGTAAATCAAGTAAGCAACTACATCTAAATTCGCAATCATGTGTGACCATGAATTTACATCAGCTATTGCTCCGGCATTAAAGAAATAACCTGCAATTGTTTTATAGTTTAATAATGCAAAGATGGCCAGGATAGAACCTACAATCGACAATCCTGTTTTCATATCAAGGTTCGCAACAGGCATTCCTATAGGATTGCCATCTGGACCTTTTAAGTGCTTGTTCTTTAATAATTCAAATGATATCAAACTTAGGATCATTCCGATTGCAGCTGCAAGGAAACCATATTTATATTCTGTAAAGCTTCCGCAAATTAAAGGAGAGAAAAACGCTCCCATGTTAATTCCCATATAGAAAATGGTAAAAGCACCATCTACACGGCTATCATTCTTCGGATATAACTGACCAACCATTGTAGAAATATTAGGTTTGAAGAAACCGTTACCAATAATTAATAAGGTTAATCCTGCCCACATAAAAGTTACAGCTGATGTCGATTGAACATCCGGCATTGTCATCGTAGCACTTAA
>CAMBYJ010000048.1 GCA_945872015.1 Chitinophaga pinensis
TCGCGAATGGCAAATCTTACAGAGATTGGTGCTATACTTAGTAGTGGTGTTAGCTTTAAGCGCTTGTTACTTCCTTACATGGTTGGTGCAACGGTGATAACAAGTATTTCGCTCTATTTAAACAACTATGTAATTCCGCATTCTAACTCTACCCGAATTGCATTCGAAACTAAATACATTAAGAATCCTTATGTCTATAAGAATCGCCATGTTCATCGTCAGATAGCACCTGGCGTTTTTATTTATTTTGATAGTTATAATAACGTAGATAAAATCGGCTATCAGTTTTCGATGGAAAAAATCGAAAATGGGAAAATGGTTTCTAAGTTAATGTCGGAAAGAATTATCTGGGATAGTACTAAAACAAAATGGAAGGTGGAGAATTATTTCATTCGTACAATTGATGGTATGAAGGAGACTATAAAATCGGGATATCAGATTGATACAGCCTTAGCTTTTAAGCCTGATGAGTTCAATAGACGAACGAATTATATTGAAACAATGGATTCTTACCAGCTAAAGAAATACATTGAAGAAGAAACATTACGAGGTTCAGAAGAAATTCCATTTTACCAGGTAGAACTATACCGTCGTACTTCATTCCCTTTTGCAACGTTTATTCTTACGTTAATAGGTGTTTCGTTATCGAGCAAAAAAGTTCGTGGTGGTATAGGTATGCAAATCGGACTTGGAATCCTATTAAGCTTTACTTACATAATGTTTATGCAAATCAGTCAAACGTTCGCTACTAACGGTAATATGTCGCCGTTATTAGCTGTTTGGATACCCAATATTTTCTTTTCGATTATTGCACTTTACCTTGCTAAGAAAGCAATGCGGTAAGCTATTCGTAAACTTTAACGATATTGTAAAGTGTATCTCTCTCTACAGGTATTCTACCTGATTGTCTGATTAAATCTATCAACTCATCTGTAGATAATGTAGGATTCTGTTCTTCTGAACCCGCCATTGAATAAATCTTTGTTGAATCGTCAATTGTTCCATCTAAATCATCTACACCAAACGATTGGGTAAGCTGGGCAGAGCTTCTTCCCAACATCGGCCAATAAGCTTTTACATGATCAAAATTATCAAGATAAATTCTTGATATACCATACACTTTTAAATCTTCTATTAAAGTTACCTCTGCAACATGACTCATATCGTTATCAGAGTTTCTAAACTTCAATGGAATAAAAGTTTGAAAGCCTTTTGTTTTATCCTGCAACTCACGTAAACGTCGCATATGATCCACTCGGTGTTCATACGTTTCAATATGTCCGTATAACATGGTACAATTACTTCTGATACCACTTTCGTGCGCGGTCTGATGTATTTCAAGCCATTTATTTGAATCACATTTATCGCCTGCAATTTCTAATCGTGTCACTTCATCAAAAATTTCTGCACCACCTCCAGGAATTGAATTTAATCCTTTAGAGATTAAAAACTCCATCCCTTCTTTAGTTGTCATTTTACCCTTACGAAACATGTAGTCTAATTCTACAGCAGTAAAGGCTTTAATATGTAAATCTGGTCTATGATTTTTAATTTGTGATAATAATTCTCCGAAAAATTGAACATCCATTTTCGGATGAACACCTCCTACAATATGCACTTCGGTAATAGGAATTCCATCGTAAGCTTTTACTTTATTTAGCATTTGCTCAATAGTCATTTCCCAACCTTCTTCCTTGTGTTTATATTCTTGTGAGTATGAACAAAACTTACAGGAGAATACACAAAGGTTTGTTGGCTCAATATGAAAATTACGATTGAAATACGTGTATTTTCCATTCTTCTTCTCTCGAACGTAATTAGCTAATACACCAATCTCCGATAGCTCTGCATATTTAAATAAATACAAAGCATCGTCATCCGAAATACGCTCTCCATTAAAAACTTTAGAACTGATTTTATTTATTTGCTCATCTGAACTTTTTACAAGTTGCTCCTCTATAAATCTCATTTGTTTTATTTTACTTATTGACTACAACAAACTTTTTAACGTCATGGTTTAGTTCTCCATGGAATTCTAGCTGGTAGATTCCTGCACTCAGATTCAAATTGCTTAATTGAAGTTTGTCCTGCGGATTAAATTTATATTCATTCGAGTAAACTACTCTTCCATCATTTGAATAAATCTTAATAGTTGCTTTCTGACTTTCAGAATAATTCGCATCTATGGTTAAAAAAGTGTTGTTTGTAACAGGATTCGGATAAATACTAATTGATGATAAAATTGTGCAGTTAAAATTAGAAGTATTGTTTATTCTAAATGATGCACTCTTGTAATTATTAACCTGATTGTAATCAGAATTTACAATTCGCACCTCAAATAAATTACTACCAAAATCACCTCCTATTGTTTCTAATTCCACCCATTTTGTTTCCCCCGGTAATATAGAATCTTGCCACATATAATTTTTTGAAATACCCGCAGAAACCGCATAATTAAATGCAATGTTTGATTGAATTGTATTTCCGTTATTTCTGATTTTTACTCTTGGTTGAAAACAGCGATTGACAGAATAGGTAACAGGATTTTCAATTGAATCAATCGATACATCTGGTTGATTTATATTCGGTGATGCAAGCCCGTTAGAGGTCACTAACGATTGTCGATTAGTTGATAATGCGAGCTTCATTCTTTCTACTTGTCGGTTTGTAAAAAAGCTCATGCATCTATCATCTGTATAATCCATGTAATTCATGTACATAATTCCTGGAGCTGTATCTGTGCAAGCATCTGTTTTAGGAAAACTCGGACAACGTGTATTTGAATTGGCTTGTTTAGGAGTATCAGAGATACCATCATCATTACTGCAGCCCCCATTGTCATCGCCCCAAATATGTATTAGGTTTAACCAATGTCCGACTTCATGCGTTGCTGTACGACCGTAATTGTAAGGCGCTTTTGTATTCTTAAAACGTCCGAATGCTTTATAGTTGATGACAACACCATCGCTATTTTGAATCGTTCCAGGAAATGCAGCAAAACCAAGAACATTATTTTCTAATTCACAAACCCAAATATTCAAATAATAATTACTGTTCCATGCATTTTGTCCACCATCTGCTTTACTGTAAATACGATTATCAAAAATGGAGAATGCATTTGTTATGTTGGTTGCTGTTCTGGTTATACCATTTGTATAATTCCCGTTTGTATCTGTATTTGCAAGGACAAACTTAATCTTACTATTTCGAACTAATGGTTGCCATATAGCTGGAACATCTAAAATGTTTTCATTGATAATATTGTAATCCTCATTTAGTACATCAATCTGACTTTGTACTTGTTCATCGGAAACATTCTCTACTTCAGCATTATCGGCATGATAAATAACATGCACAACAACAGGAATTATATATGTAGAATCGTTTATTGAGGCCTTCAGTAAATTTTGAATATTAAAAAACTTTTCATTTTCCAGATAACTTGATTTGTAGTTTAAATCTGTTGCTAATTTATATCGATGTAAACTATCTGTCGCACAACGATGAATCTGAGCGAAACTCAAAATTGGGAATAAACAAAATAGAAAGATAATTTTTTTCATCTGGATGTTTTACGACATGCAAAGTTAAAATAAAGTTGCTCATTATAATAAAAAAGAGGGATGCGTTAACATCCCTCTTTTATCAAACATTCAAATTGAATTATTTCAAAATCTGAATTTTCTTCAATGTCTTAGTAGTTGCATTATTTATCTCTACGAAATATAATCCTTGAGATAGATGCGATAAATCCATATGATAAGTACCATTTCCATTAGATGGTAATGTAGTATTTAATACTTCAGAACCTACCATGTTGAAAATTCTGAATGAAATATCAGAAGCAGAAGTTACGTCTGATAATACAACTGTTAATTCACCACGAGTTGGATTAGGGAATAAGTTCACTGATCCTAGTGTATTTTCAGCAACACCTACAGTTGAATTACTACATATTACTGGACGAATTAAATGAGCAACATTAACACCCCAAGATGCCGGAGTTTCGCTGTATGCATGCCATGTACCATCTCCCCATAATTCGTAAGCTGTACCTGTTGCAATTTCAGCATCTGCACAATGAACGATTGCTAAAGTATCTCCAGGTGTAAATCCGAATTCAACACCAACATAGATTGATCCTGCTGTTACAGGAACATCTGGTGTAAAATCAACCCACATTTCAGCACCTGAAGCAGCATAAGCCGCAATTGAGTCGTAAGTAATTGTTGCAGATCCTAACATTGTTGAAGGTAATCCTGCTGCATCACTCCAAACTTTTACAGTTGCAGTTTGACCAGTTCCACTTGATGTACCAATTCCAAATGCGATATAAGTACCATCAACTGTTAAGCCTGTTCCTGTAACTGCAAATTTATCAGCCTTACCAACATCTAAATAATCATTGTGACCAGAAACATATCCCCAACCACTTGAGCCAAGAATTGATGGAGTCATTGTAGCAGTATTCCAATTTGTGATTGAATCACATGAGCTACTAGAAGATGATCCACTTGTGCAAATCACAGGGTCAATCAAATGAGCAACATTAACACCCCAAGATGCAGGTGTTTCACTGTAAGCATGCCACGAACCATCGCCCCATAATTCATAGGCAGTTCCTGTTGCAATTTCTGCATCAGCACAATGAACAAGTGCTAAAGTATCGCCAGCAGTATAACCGAACTCAACACCTACATAAACATTACCTACTGAAACTGGAATATCTGGTGTAAAATCAACCCACATTGCAGTACCTGCTACCGCATTAGCAGCGATAGAGTCATAAGAAATTGTAGCAGTACCTAAAACACCTGAAGGCAAACCAGCAGCCTCGCCCCAAACCTTTACGGTTGCAGTTTGACCAGTTCCACTTGATGAACCAATTCCGAAAGAAATATAAGTTCCATCAATTGTGCTATTAGCAGCAGCAATAGAGAATTTATCTGCTTTTGCAACATCTAAATAATCATTCTGACCAGATATGTATCCCCATCCACCTGAACCAAGAATACTTGGAGTCATTGTAGCTAAATCAAAGTTTGAAACTGTATCACAACTAGAAGTTGTTCCAGAAGTTACCGTAATATAATTTGTTTGTGTTAATGTATTAAATCCACTAGCATTTGTCGCTACTAACGTAACTGAATAGGTTCCAGCAGCATTGTAAACAATACCTGAAGGGTTTTGTGCTGTTGATGATGAAGGTGTTCCTCCTGGGAATGACCAACTCCAAGATACAGGTGAATTAGTTGATTGATCAGTAAAGTTAACTGAACCACCTGCAGAAATAGAAGTTGAATTTGCCGTAAATGCAACAACAGGAGCTGCCACAACTGGAGGACTACAACGATTAGAAGCAGCTAAGTTTACTCTGAATGGCGTATTGTTCAAAGTTGTCACCATTCTTGCCTTCTGATTAGGAGTGAACATAAACATACAAGCATCATCTGTATAGTCCATATAATTCATGAACATATCTCCGTTTGGACCATTATTACAAGATACATCAGGGAAATTCGGACAACCAAAATTCAATGAAGATTGAGTTGGAGTATCTAAACAATAATCTGATCCACAATTCGAGTCTCCGTTGATATGGCGCAATCCAAACCAGTGACCGATTTCATGTGTAGATGTACGGCCTTTATTATAAGGTGCTGCAACATTACCTACACGACCAAAAGCGTTGTAAAGAATTACTACACCATCCGAATTTGCTGTACCAAAAGGCGCAGATAATCCAGTATTTGTGCTTGATGGTGGAAATGTAGCATATCCTAATAACTGGTTACTTAAATTACATACCCATATGTTCAGATATTTATTAACGTCCCAGATAGTAGCTGGTTTAATGGTAGCATCAATATATGTTTTAGAATATGGAGGTGCTGTCCATCCTTTGCTATTTCTATCGATTCTATCAATTCCTGTTGTTGGTTGTCCGCTTGGATCTGTTTGCGCTAAGCAAAAATTGATTTCACAATCAGCAGCAAGTCCAGCAAATACTGAAGGAATTGAACTTGTATCTGCGTTTAACTTTCTGAAATCTTCGTTTAAAACTGCAATTTGTGATAAAATTTGAGCATTAGAGATATTGAAACTTGTTCCAACTGCATTGTTATTATGAATTACATGGACAACTACAGGTAAATTGTAAACTGTTTTCATTTTACTGCCTTGATTGTTTGCAGCAGCTTCCTGCATTTTTGCAGAAATCCAGTTTTCATATTCGTCAGGTAAAATACCTGTTCCACAAGTACGATGCGATGGCGCCGAACTTACAACTTTTGCCGTTTGACGTTGAGCAGAAACAGATCCTGTCATCATCAATGCCGCGGCAGCAATGAGTAATAGTTTTTTCATTTGTTTTATTTGACTTTAAGGTTTTTTGTAGGAATTATTTGTTTTGGGATAACAAATTTAATTATTTATTTAACTTTTCCTAAGTACGATTGATTTAAAAGAGTATTTCAATCGCTCTATCATTAATTTGTAAAATAGTTGTAATTCAGTATCAGGGGTAATTACATTTTTATTTTTTGAAATGATTGAAACGTATATTTGATGCAGAATTTTATACATATGAAGCGAATACTCCTAGTAGAAGACGAAATAAGCTTGCAAGAAACAATCAAGTTAAATCTGGATTTAGAAGGATATAAGGTGAATGCTGTTGGCGATGGCAAATCGGCATTAAAAGCGTTCAAACAAGAGCGATTTGATTTAATTGTATTGGATGTTATGCTTCCCGAAATGGATGGATTTAAAGTATGCGAAGCTATTCGACTTGAAAACAAGGAAATTCCTATTTTATTCCTGACAGCAAAGAACAGTTCTGCTGATAAAATTGCCGGACTTCGATTAGGAGCTGATGATTATCTTACTAAACCGTTTAATCTTGAGGAGATGCTTTTGCGAGTGCAGGTATTATTGAAACGATCAGGTTTATCGGCTGATGTTAGAGAAAGTATAAATTCATATAACCTTGATGGCTTTCAGATTAATTTTCAAAATATGATGGTTGTTACGCCAGCCAATAAATCGGTTAGCCTTACAAAGAAGGAGAATGCGCTATTAAGATTACTAATAGAAAGAAAAAATGAAGTCGTTTCCAGAGAGTCAATTTTAGAAATTGTTTGGGGTTATGATGTTTATCCATCCACCAGAACTATAGATAATTTTATCGTGACCTTCAGAAAAATGTTTGAAAAGGATCCTTCAGACCCAAAACACTTTTTCTCTGTTCGTGGTGTTGGCTATAAATTTATGGAGTAAATAAAGAAATTAACATTAACCTTTTTTCCATTTTTTGAGATCTTCAGAGGAATTTTATTTCTTATTTCATTCTGATTGTTAATTTCCACACTCATTATTTGTGTTTTCGAAAAAATAAATTTGCATCGCATTAAGGGATTTTTTACATTTGATATCCACCTTTGAAAAGTTTCTGCGCTTTTTGTTGATTTTTCCGTTACTAATCAACGAAATAGCAAATGAAATTTAATAACTATTTATAAAACTATCTTAATAACTAAAACATGAAAAAAACCTACATTGCTATGTTGGGACTTATGATGAGTCTTTCAACAATTGGATTTTCACAGTCACAAAGATCTTGTGGCAGTATGGATCATTTGCATCAACAAATTGCTGAAGACCCAACTGTTGAAACAAGAATGCAACAAATTGAACATGCAACTAGTCAATGGTTGTCTGATCCTTCACACAGAACTGGAGCAATAATTACTATTCCAGTGGTAGTACACGTTGTATATAATACAGCAGCACAAAACATTTCTGATGCACAAGTTCAATCTCAAATAGATGTATTAAATGAGGATTTCCGTAAGCTAAATGCTGATGCTTCTTTAACTCCTTCTATCTTCTCAGCTTTGGGTGCTGATTGTCAAATTCAGTTTTGTTTGGCACAACGTGATCCTAATGGTAATGCAACTACAGGTATTATTCGTAAGTCGACAACTACAACTGCATTTTCTACAAACGATAATATGAAACGTGCAGCAAATGGCGGTTCTGATCCATGGAATACAAGTCAATATTTAAACATTTGGTCTTGTAATATGAGTGGTGGAATCTTGGGTTATGCTCAATTTCCAGGTGGTGCTGCAGCAACAGATGGTGTTGTAATTTTATTTAATGCCTTCGGAAGAACAGGTAACGTAGCGGCTCCTTTCAATAAAGGTAGAACAGGAACACACGAAGTTGGTCATTGGTTAAACTTACGTCATATTTGGGGAGATGCAACTTGTGGTAGCGACTTAGTAAATGATACACCGACACATAATACTGCTAACTATGGTTGTCCTACTTACCCGCATTTAAGTACTTGTACAGGCACACCAACTGAAATGACAATGAACTACATGGATTATACGGATGATGCATGTATGTATATGTTTACTACTGGTCAATCGACTCGTATGACAGCAGCTATTAATACATCTCGTACAGGTTTATTAACTTCTTTAGGATGTACACCTCCTACTCCTCCTACTTCTTGTGGTACGGTTACGGGTTTAACGGCTTCTTCTGTTGGATCTACTACTGCAACAGTTAGCTGGACAGCGGTATCAGGTGCAACTGCTTATTCATTACAATACCGTGCAGTTGGTTCTGCTACATGGACAACTGTATCAACAGCTGGAACTTCATCAGCTTTAACAGGATTAACTGTTTCAACAGCATACGAATTCCAAGTTACTTCTTCTTGTTCTGGTACATTAGGTACAGTTTCAACATTAGCTAACTTTACAACTACAGCTGCTGCATCATGTGGCACACCCGCTTCTCTAGCTTCTTCTTCTGTAACATCTTCTTCAGCAACTGTAAGTTGGGGAGCTGTAACAGGTGCTTCAAGTTATTTAGTTCAATATAGAGTATCAACTGCTACTACATGGACAAATAGTGTTACTGTAACTGCAGCAACAACAACCATAACAGGATTAACTGCTTCTACTGCTTATCAATTCCGCGTTACAGCTACATGTTCAGGTACGGTAGGTACAGCATCAGCAACTGCAACGTTTACTACTTCTGCAGCTCCTGTATCTTGTAACGATGCATATGAATCAAATAATTCAAGAAATGCATCAAAAACGATTGCATTAAATACAAATATCTCCGCTAAAATCGGAACATCTACAGACAAAGATTGGTTCAAATTTACCACTTTAACTTCTGCTCCTAAATTAAGAGTAGTATTAGATCAGTTGCCTGCAGATTATGATTTAACATTGTATAGCTCTAATGGTTCAACATTATTAACATCAGCTTTATCAGGTACTTCAACAGAAACAATCAATTACAATACATCAACTATCGGCAGAACTTATTATATTCAGGTTTATGGTTATGCAAGTGCATTTAACGCAAATTCTTGCTACCGAGTACGTGTGAGTACAAGTGCAACGAATTTCCGTGCTGCTGATGGAAGTGAAGAAAATTCTGGCGATGTAATAAGTGCTGAAAAAATTACAGCATTAGAAGGTTTAAACTTATTCCCAAATCCTGCGAATACAACATTAACGATTAACTACTTCACACCTAGTGAGGAAAATGCATTTATTGAAATTTATGACATGATGGGACAATTAGTAAATACTATCAACGTAAATGGAAATCAAGGTTTAAACTCTCGTGAATTAGATTTAACAGCAATGAGCAATGGAGTTTATTTCTTAAAGGTGACTCAAAACAATAATACTTTAACTAAAAAGTTTGTTGTTAAGCACTAAGGATAAATAAAATTTATTTTTAAAGTCCCGGCATTACTGTCGGGACTTTTTTATTTTTATATAAATTTTTAACGCATGATTTCTTTCCTCGATCAATTAACAGAATCGATATTT
>CAMBYJ010000049.1 GCA_945872015.1 Chitinophaga pinensis
AAAACCTCGATTTGTTAAAAACTATTTCTGAAAAAGGCTGGCTTTGCGATGTAAAAACTTCGTTGGTGAGAAAGTGAAGATGTATATTTGTGGCTTATGTCAGAATATTTACAAGAATTAAACGAAGCGCAGTGTGATGCGGTGGTTCAGACAGATGGACCGGTGATGATTATTGCAGGAGCAGGATCAGGAAAAACAAGAGTATTAACATTTCGAATTGCGCATTTACTGAATAACGGAGTAGATGCTTTTCAAATATTAGCGTTAACATTTACGAATAAAGCCGCTCGTGAAATGAAAGAGCGTATCAATAAAGTAGCAGGCACTGAAGCAAAGAATTTGTGGATGGGAACGTTTCACTCGGTATTTGCAAAAATTTTACGCATTGAAGCAGATAAAATCGGATTCCCAACCAACTTTACTATTTACGGTAGCGACGACAGTAGAAGTCTGATGCGTGACATTTTGAAGGAACAAAGTTTAGATGATAAAACGTATAAACCTTCGGTAGTTTTAAATCGTATTTCGAGCGCAAAAAATAATTTATATAACTGGCAGCAATACGCACATAACCCTGAAGTACTGAGTGAAGATAAAAGTACTGGTCGCCCGCTGACAGCAACGCTTTTTGAAATGTATAGCAAGCGATGCTTTAATGCTTCGGCTATGGACTTTGATGATATTTTGTATTACACCTGGAAATTGTTTCAAGAACATCCGGATATATTGTACAAGTATCAAAACAAATTCAAGTACATCATGGTGGATGAGTTTCAAGATACGAACTATGTGCAATATGTGATTGTAAGAAAACTATCTGCGCAGCATGAAAATATTTGTGTGGTAGGTGATGATGCACAAAGTATCTATGCTTTTCGCGGAGCAAACATTCAGAATATTTTAAATTTTGAAAAAGATTATCCTGAACTAAGAACGTTTAAGTTAGAGCAAAACTATCGTAGTACAAAAGTGATTGTACAAGCTGCGAATAGCATCATTGCAAAAAACAAAAATCAGTTAAAAAAAGATGTTTGGACCGACAATCATTTTGGTGAAAAAATAAAAGTAATTAAATCGCTTTCTGATAATGAAGAAGGCAACATGGTGGCGAATTCTATTTTTCAGGAGAAGATGAATCATCAATTGCACAATAAAGATTTCGCCATTTTATATCGCACCAATGCACAGTCGCGCTCAATGGAAGAAGCCTTGAGACGATTGAATATTCCTTATCGTGTTTATGGTGGCACATCGTTCTACAATCGAAAAGAGATTAAAGATTTGTTAGCCTATTTCCGATTAGCGATTAATCCGAGTGATGAAGAAGCTGTTAAGCGAATTATCAACTACCCTACCCGAGGCATTGGTAAAACAACGTTGGATAAATTAGTATCGACTGCAGTGAATGAAGGAAAAAGTTTGTGGGAGACTTTATGCAATGTAGAAACAGGAAGTACGCAGCTTAACTCAGGAACAAGAGATAAAATCAGTGCTTTTGCAACGATGGTAAAAAGCTGGCAGATTATGTTGCCTACGTACAATGCCTATGACCTTGCACATCATATTGCTCGTGCATGTGGATTGCTAACAGAATTATATGCGGACAGAACACCAGAAGGAATTAGTCATTATGAAAACGTACAGGAATTATTGAACGGCATTAAAGAATTTTGTGATTCTGGAGAAGTACCGCTAGAGGTTCCATCGGCGGAAATAGCGGAGAATGGTATTAGAACGTTGGATTTATACTTACAAGATATTGCGTTGTTGACGGATGCAGATAACGATAAAGATGATGACGATAATAAAGTAATGCTAATGACCATACACAGTGCAAAAGGATTAGAGTTTATGAATGTGTATGTTGTTGGTATGGAAGAAGCTTTATTCCCATCGCAGCTTGCATTAAATTCACGCACTGAATTAGAAGAAGAACGAAGATTGTTTTATGTAGCAGTTACGCGTGCAGAGCGCAAGCTTACGTTATCGTATGCGGTGAGTCGTTATAAATGGGGCAACCTCGTAAACTCTGCTCCGAGTCGTTTTTTAGAAGAGATTGATGAAGATTGTTTAGAGATTATAAATACAGTTCCGAAGGCAAGAACATTTAATGATGACGATACGCGAAGCTCATGGGGAGGTGGAAACAACTTCGGTATGAAGCAGCGTTATACGAATCAAAATGGAATTCAGAAAAAGACCGAGGTACCGAAAAGCACTACACCTCCAAAGCCAAGTGGCATACCTGCGGGATTTAAAAAAGTCACCAGTGCACAGCCTGCTTCTAATGCTGGAAGCAGCGACTTTGTAGCAGATGAACCATCGAAGATTCAGGTGGGCATGAATGTGAATCACCAGCGTTTTGGCAACGGACAAGTTATTAGCATAGAAGGACGATTCCCAGAGAGCAAAGCCATTATTTTATTCGAGCAAGAAGGACAAAAACAGCTCTTGCTAAAATTTGCAAAACTTAAAATATTGAACTAAGCCATTTTTGTTGTACCTTGCGTGTTGAAATTTAACCTAGATTATTTTCTGTTTGATATAATAATCGGTTAATTTTGTTGTTCATGCAGTGAAAGCTTTTGATAGCATACTGCTTTAAAATCAAGATTTATTTTAATCAATGGAATATAATACCTCACGAGCATCGCTCATTTTTCCCGAATACGGACGCGCCATTCAAGAAATGGTGAATTATGCAAAAGAATTACCTACTAAAGAAGAGCGATCTGCTGCTGCAAAAACAATTGTGAATGCAATGGCTGTTTTACATCCACAGCAAAAAGACATGACGGATTATCGTCAGAAGTTATGGGATCATTTGTTTATCATCGCTGACTTTAACTTAGATTGTGAAGCGCCTTACCCAATGCCAGATCCGGAGATTGTGAGTAAGAAACCTAAACCTATCGCCTATCCGCAAAAGAATATCCGCATGCGTCATTATGGAAGCATAGTTGAGAAAATGGTTGCAGAAGCGAAGAATATGGAAGAAGGTGCAGAACGTGAAAGTGTGATTGAGCAGATTGCGAATTTTATGAAAATGAGTTACCTGACATGGAATCGTGATACGGTAAGTGATGAATTAATTTTTGATCAGTTAAAAGAATTTTCTGGTGGATTGTTATCAGTGAAAGAAGACACTAAGCTAGCTACGAAATTTATCGACTTACAAGATACTAGCAGAAATCGTCATCAACATAACAACAACAATAACAAAAACCATCGTTCGGGAAAAAAACGTAATGGATTTAACCGTGGAAAATAATCTAACACAAGTGGCAACAGGAACTAGCTTTGAAATTATTGGAGGAACTAAACTATCAGGTAGTATAGAACCTCAAGGTGCAAAGAACGAAGCATTGCAAGTACTTTGTACGGTATTACTTACCAACGAACGAGTAATCATTGAAAACGTTCCTGAAATCAGAGATGTTTTAAAACTGATTGAGCTCCTTGAAAAAATGGGAGTTGTAGTAGAGCGAATTAAAGCCAACGTTTATTCTTTCGAAGCATCGAACGTAAACATGGATTATCTGCAAACAAAAGAGTTCACAAACTTAGCTGCTGCACTTCGTGGCTCCATCATGATTGTTGGTCCGTTGTTAGCGCGTTTTGGTAAAGCAAGTATTCCGAAACCAGGCGGCGATAAAATCGGACGTAGAAGATTAGATACTCACTTTATCGGTTTTCAGAGTTTAGGTGCTAAGTTCGACTTCGACGGAACAGAAAACTTTTTTACTGTTGAAGCAAAAGAACTGAAAGGTACTTACATGCATCTCGATGAAGCATCGGTAACAGGAACAGCCAATATTGTGATGGCTGCTGTGATGGCAAAAGGGACAACCACTATTTACAATGCCGCTTGCGAGCCTTATTTGCAACAGCTTTGCAAAATGCTAAATGCAATGGGCGCAAAAATTACAGGCATTGGTTCAAACATGCTAGTAATTGAAGGCGTTGAAAAAATGCATGGTACACAACATCGCATCTTGCCTGATATGATTGAAGTAGGTTCATTCATTGGACTTGCAGCCATGACGCAAAGTGAGCTGACAATTAAAAATGTCGGATTGCAGCATTTGGGAATTATCCCTGCTACCTTCCAGCGATTAGGAATTAAAATGGAATTCAGAGGGGATGATATTTACATTCCTGCTCAAGAGAAATACGAAATTGATACATTTATTGATGGTTCTATCTTAACAATTGCAGATCAGATTTGGCCAGGCTTTACTCCGGATTTAATCAGCGTTATTTTAGTAACAGCAACTCAAGCTGTAGGAACAGTATTGATTCATCAGAAAATGTTTGAGAGTCGTTTGTTCTTCGTAGATAAATTGATTGATATGGGCGCTCAGATTATATTATGCGATCCACACCGAGCAACGGTAATCGGACTAGGAAGAAAACATCCGTTGAAAGGAATTCAAATGACCTCTCCGGATATTCGTGCAGGAGTAGCCTTATTGATTGCTGCAATGTCGGCGAAAGGCAAGAGTGTAATTCATAACATCGAACAAATTGACCGAGGATACGAACGCATCGACGAACGTTTAAATGCATTAGGTGCTCAAATAAAAAGAATTTAATTGCGTTGGTATTATATTTGCCAACGGACCGCAACTTTAAAAAAATCAGAATATGAAAAAAATCCATTTAATTTCACTTATCTCTGCGATAACAATTTCGGCAATTACATTTATCTATTGCCAGGCGCAGGATGCAAAAACAGGAACAAAAGTAGGAGATAAAGCAATTGACTTAGCTTTCACTACTCCAGAGGGAAAAACCCTAGCATTATCATCATTAAAAGGCAAGGTAGTTTTATTAGATTTTTGGGCTAGCTGGTGTGGCCCATGCAGAAGAGAAAACCCAAATGTGGTAGCTGCATACAACAAATACAAAGATTCAAAATTCGTTAACGGTAAAGGATTCACCGTTTATAATGTTTCTCTAGACAGCAATAAAGATGCTTGGATGAAAGCTATTCAGGCTGATGGACTAGTTTGGCCAAATCATGTAAGTGATTTAGGTGGATGGCAAAGCAGAGGTGCTCAAATTTATGGGGTTAACTCTATCCCAGCTAACTATTTAATCGATGGCAGAGGTGTAATTGTAGGAACTAATCTAAGAGGACCTGCATTAGACCAAGCAATAGAAGGTTTATTGTCAAAATAACCGAATTCAACAGCAATTTAAAAGCTCCGTAATTAGCGGGGCTTTTTTATTTAATTTTGTCTGCCAATTTGACCACATTTATTGAGTGGCAAAAAAATTGACTAAGGCGCACGCCAAAATTTTATCAATCAATCATGAATAACGAAAATAATCAACCACAAAACGAGCAGCAGGATCAGCTTGCCGAAGAACTAAAAATGCAGTCAGAAGTAGAGGCATCGGAACAAGCGCCTATCGAAGAGATGAACGAATTAGATGCAACGAAAAAATCATTGCAAGAAACCAACGATAAGTATATCCGCCTTTACGCTGATTTTGAAAACTACAAACGAAAAATGCAGAAAGACCGAATTGATTTAATTTCTTCTGCAAGTAAAGATGTAATCACGAATTTGCTTCCTGTAATGGATGATTTTGATAGAGCAATCCAGGCAGACAAAGACAAACAGTTAAGCGAAGGAATTATCTTGATTCATCAAAAGCTAGTTCGTACACTAACGAGCAAAGGACTAAAAGAGATGGAATGCATGGGTCAGGAATTCAACTCTGATTTTCACGAAGCAATTACAATGATTCCCGTAGAGGATGAATCTATGAAAGGAAAAATTGTAGATGTATTAGAGAAAGGATATTCAATTAATGATACTGTAATTCGAAACCCTAAAGTAGTTGTAGGTAATTAATCATATGGCAAAGAGAGATTTTTACGAGATACTCGGCGTTTCAAAGTCGGCCTCAGAATCAGAAATAAAGAAAGCCTATCGACAGATGGCGTTGAAATATCATCCTGATAAAAACCCGGATGATAAAGAGGCAGAAGAGAAATTCAAAGAAGCGGCAGAAGCTTACGAAGTATTAAGCAACCCTGAAAAGAAAGGTCGCTACGATCAGTTTGGTCATGCAGGAATGGGTGGCGCAGGTAACGGTGGTTACGGCGGCGGAATGAATATGGATGACATCTTCAGTCAGTTTGGAGATATTTTCGGAGGTGGTGGAAATCCGTTTGAAAGCTTCTTCGGTGGTGGTGGTGGCAGAGGAAGATCGCGCACCGTGAACAGAGGAAGTAATCTTCGAATAAAAGTAAAACTAACACTTGAAGAAGTCCTGAATGGCGTTGAGAAAAAAATAAAAGTCAATAAAGCTATTTCATGTAATACCTGCGGTGGATCTGGCGCGCAAGCTGGAAGTAGCTCGTTTAATACCTGCGGTACTTGTAAAGGTGCGGGACAAGTTAAACGTGTTACGAGTAGTTTTCTTGGACAGATGCAAACTATTACGACCTGCCCTACTTGTAATGGAGAAGGACAAACAATCGTAAATAAATGTAAGGCTTGTACTGGTATTGGCACACAACAATCAGAAGAGGTTATTAGTATACAGATTCCTGCTGGTGTTGCAGAAGGTATGCAACTGAATGTGCAAGGCAAAGGAAATGCAGCAGAGCGTGGTGGTATTCCCGGCGATTTATTAGTTATTATTGAAGAAGTAGAACATCCAAACCTTGTGAGAGATGGAGATCATCTGATTCACGATTTATACATCAGTTTTATTGATGCTACTTTAGGTACATCAGTAGAAATTCCAACGTTAGATGGTAAAGCAAAAATTAAAATTGATGCAGGTACTCAAGGCGGAAAAGTATTGCGTTTAAAAGGCAAAGGGCTACCATCGGTAAACTCACATTACAAAGGCGATTTACTTGTAAATATCAATGTGTGGACACCTCAGCAGTTGAGCTCTGAGGAAAAGAAAGCTTTAGAGAAATTACGAGAAAGTGAGAACTTCAAACCTAATCCTGGCAAAGGCGATAAAAGTTTCTTTGAACGGATGAAAGAATATTTCCATTAAACAAGAAAGCGAAGACTAAATCTCTTCGCTTTTTTATTTGCGCTCGTAAAGTGGCAGATTAATAGCGTTTGCAATTGATTTCGCTGATGCTGCCCCACCCTCTGTGAACGGCCAATAAAATAGCGCTTTGATGGGATGGTCTTTTTGTATTTCATTTATAGCATGAAGTGCTACTTCCTTTGCATATCCTTTATTTCGATACTCTTCTAAGACCAATGCAGAACAAAGGTAGACAGCTTCGTACGTCTGATTAGGTTCAGTTAACTCATATAATTGCTTCTCGTTGATTTCATGATTCATAAATTGATTCATAATTGAAGTTGTTGTCGGAATTAATAAAATCCAGAGGATAGGTCCTTCACCAAAATCCTTATCACTTAGAGTAGCAGGATGTATAGCGTGAAGTTTTTCCATTACCTCTTCATTAACATCAAGCTGCTCAGGATCTTTTCGCACTGCAAAAACCTCATCGGCCAAAGCAATTAACCTTTCATAATTTGATTTCATCGTTTCTATAATCAATCTGCTTAAAGATAAGGTCTTTGAACAAACTGCGGAGCAAAATGCTTCTATAATAGTCTTTCAGAGATAATCTGCAAAAGTTTTGCGACAACTCAAGTCAATTAGTTGCACAATCAGTGTCAAGTAAGTTACTTTGAAATTAAAACGCATATGAACACTTACAACGAAAAATTATTCAAAGCAAAGGCTGACACTTTATTAATCACATTAATTGCCATCGCAGGTTTTAACATTGCTGTTTTTTATTTTTTTGATTTAGCAACAATATTAAATATAAAGTCCTCGTTATTTTACCAAATTGCCATTTTTAATACGATTGCTATTTATATATTATTTCAGTTGTTAAGGAAGTGCAATGTAATAAACTTAATCTATCGTTATCAAAATATTATTCTTGCTAATTTCTTTGTTTTTCTATCATTCCAAATCTGGAAAAAAATATATATAGGCAAAAGCTTAAACAATTTTGTATTAATTGCCTGCGTTATAACCACACTACTAACCATTCAACAAATCAAAACCATTTTATCAACCAAGAAGTAATGATTGAAGAATCCAAAATCAAATCAGAATTAAAATTTCTAAAAACCATTCAAAAGAAAGCACCCAAGGCTATCGACCATTATGTGCAATGTCAAGAGGACCTTACAGGAGTAGTAAATTTGAATAGAGCTAAAAAGATGATTAAAGAAACCTTCCAGACTGAAATCGATCTTTTAATGAGTAACCCTGAGCAGTACTTTAAAACCAAAACCAAGAAGTGAAATCCATGGCTTGCTTACTCTTAATTCCATTAATTTATAGAGTCGGGGGTTTTTGAATAAAAAAAGGATTCGGCCAATAAGAAAAGATATAACCGGGTAAGCAAGCCACAAACTTCTGAATCAAAAATATTACGGTACCAACCCCAAAACAATAAGTAATTTTACTTATTTTTCATTTTTCTTTTTTTGACCAAAATTTCGCTAAAACTACGTTTTAAATTACTTATTTTCAATGCTTTAAATCGAATCTAAAAGTCCAATTTGGTCAAATTTTCGGAAAATCGTTTTTGAAAAAATTATTTTTTTAGGCAAAAATTCGGCGCAAAACCCAAAATCGTAAGTCAAATTACTTATTGCCGAAAAATCAGTGGATTTTCGTACCTTCAACCTCTAATGTTCAACTATGAGAAAAATTAAACTAGATAGTGTTTTTGAAGAATATGATAACTTCGATCTGCTTTCTAAAGAAGATCAGTTTTTATTAAACAGTGCCATCGAAGCTGCTAAATCAGCTTACGCACCATACTCTCACTTTCACGTAGGCGCAGCAGTAATGCTCGATAACGGAGAGATTGTACAAGGCAACAACCAAGAAAATGCAGCTTATCCATCCGGACTATGCGCAGAGCGCGTAGCGTTCTTCTCTACAGGAGCCCAACATCCGAATGAGAAAATCAAGTCGATAGCCGTAGTGGCTTATCCCGAAGGAACCGAAGCAGGGAAGGTAGCTGTGAGTCCTTGTGGCGATTGTCGCCAGGTAATGGCTGAATACGAGCATCGTTATGGACAAAAAATTCGCTTGATTATGCAATCAGGAAATGGGAAATTCATTGTTTCTGAAAGCGTAAGCAGCTTATTGCCTTTTGCCTTTGATGCCGAAAGCATGAAATAGGGATTTTTCGCTCTTATTTTCGATGGTTTATATACTCGTTTAACTTATTTTTGCGGCATCATGGAAACAACCGCTACAAAAGGTAAAAAGAGTAAAGCAAAATACAGTAAGGAATTATACCTTCAATGGTATGAGCAAATGCAAATGATGCGTCGCTTTGAAGAACGCGCAGGTCAGTTGTATGGTATGCAAAAAATCAAAGGATTTTGTCACTTGTACAACGGACAAGAAGCTGTTGTAGCAGGAGCAATTTCTGTTATGACAAAAGAAGATGCAATGATTACCGCTTATCGTGATCATGCGCATGCGCTTGGCAAAGGCGTTACCGCTCGTGAAGTGATGGCCGAACTATATGGTAAAATCACTGGCTGCTCGAAAGGGAAAGGTGGTTCAATGCATATGTTCAGTAAGGAACATCGCTTTTTCGGTGGACATGGAATCGTAGGAGGACAAATTCCACTGGGTGCAGGAATCGCTTTCGCAGAGCAATATAACGGAACAAAAAATATTTGTGTATGCTACATGGGTGATGGCGCTGTTCGTCAGGGAGCATTACACGAAGCTTATAACATGGCGATGCTTTGGAAGCTACCAGTAGTTTTTGTGGTAGAGAACAACTCG